>DATEIG010000804.1:0-15824 GCA_035279185.1 Mycobacterium sp. | reverse complement strand
GAGCTGATTGAAGCCGTCGAGATGAACCTTGTACTCGGTTCCGTCGAGATCAGTTCCGGCCCGGAGCTGTTCCGCGATGTCCGAGTTGCCGGCCGCAGCGAGCAAGGTGACGAACCAGTCGTTGTGGCTGACGATTCCGTTGAGAACGCTCCCTGCCGGGATGTGCCCCGGCCACCGGACCAACGCCGGAACCCGGTAGGCGCCCTCCCAGTTCGAGTTCTTCTCGTTGCGGAACGGCGTCATGCCCGCATCGGGCCAGCTGTTCATGTGCGGGCCGTTGTCGGTGGAATACATGACGATCGTGTTGTCGGCGATGCCGAGCTCGTCCAGCGTGGCCAGCAGCTCGCCGACGATGTCGTCGTGGTCCAGCATCGTGTCGTGGTATTCGGACTGCCACTGCCCGGCTCTGCCGATGCTTTCCGGCTTGGGGTGGGTGCGGAAGTGCATGTGGGTGGAGTTGAACCACAGGAAGAACGGTGTGTCCGCGTCGTGCTGGCGTTTCATGAAATCAATTGCCGCGTCCCGGAATTCCTCGTCGCAGGTCTCCATCCGCTTCTTGGTCAGCGGGCCGGTGTCCTCGATGCGTTGCGTCCCGTCGCCGTTCGCCCAGGTGTGCAGCACGCCGCGTGGACCGAACCTCTTGCGGAACTCCGGATCCTTCGGATAGTCGACGTTCTCCGGCTCCTCCTCGGCGTTGAGGTGGTACAGGTTGCCGAAGAACTCGTCGAAGCCGTGCATCGTCGGCAGGAACTCGTCGCGATCACCGAGGTGGTTCTTGCCGAACTGGCCCGTCGCGTAGCCCTGCGCCTTGAGCGCCGTCGCGATGGTCGGGTCCTCGGCCTGCAGTCCAAGTGGGGCACCCGGCATGCCGACCTTCGTCAGCCCTGTGCGGTACGGGTTCTGCCCCGTGATGAACGCGGCGCGGCCCGCCGTGCAGCTCTGCTCCCCGTAGTAGTCGGTGAACAGCGCACCTTCAGCCGCGATGCGGTCGATGTTCGGCGTGCGATATCCCATCAAGCCCATGCTGTAGCAGCTGAGGTTGCTCTGCCCGATGTCGTCGCCCCAGATGATGAGGATGTTCGGTTTGTCAGTCACGTGCGGATGGTAGTCCCGAAACTTACGGCGGCGTCATCGATTCGCGGACATCGTCACAGCGTCTTCGCCTTCGTCTCGGGCAACCAGTACGTGCTGAGCAAGCTGAGCAGGATGAGGACCGCCATCATCAACCCGATCGCCCAACTGCCGTACTTCGCCAAGAGTGCACCGGCGATGAGTGGTGGCATGGCGCCGCCGAGAATGCCGCCGAGGTTGAACGCCAATCCCGCTCCGGTGTAACGGAAACGGGTCTCGAACACCTCGGGGATGAACGACGCCATCGGTCCGTACGAGACCCCGAGGATGGCGAATGTCCCCATGATGGCGAGCGCGAACAGCATCCGGGATCCGGTGTCGAGCAGCGGCACGACTGCGAAGCACCACGGCAGCGCGAGGCAGAAGCCGACGATGATCACCGACCGGCGACCGTAGGAGTCGCTCAGACGGGCCGACACCGCGGTCAGCACAAGCATCGACAGCGCGCCCAGCACGCCGACGGTGAGGATCAGTTCCCGCGGATGCTTCAGTTGCGTGCTCGCGTAACCCATGAAGTACGTGCCCGCCATGAAGCTGAACGTGAAGATTCCGGTCATGGCGCCTGCGCCGAGCAACGTCTGGCGGGCTTGGTGGCGCATCAGGTCGGCGATCGGGACCCGGGACACGGCGCCCGCCGCCACCTCACGTGTGAACACCGGCGTCTCGTCGAGGCGCAGACGCACATACAGCGCAACAGCGACCAGCACGGCGCTGAACAGGAACGGCAAGCGCCAACCCCACTCGAGGAACGCAGGCGACTTCTCGCCGACGGTGAGGTTGACGACGAGGAACACCAGGCTCGACAGCAACAGACCGAAACCGACCCCGAGTTGGGTGAACATCCCATAGGTGCCGCGTTTTCCGGCAGGCGCATACTCCGCGCTCAACAGGGCCGCGCCGGCCCATTCGCCGCCCACGGCGAAGCCCTGCAGCAATCGCAACGTCAGGAGCAGCAGCGGTGCCGCGACGCCGATGGCGTCGGCGCTCGGCACCAGCCCCACGCAGGTGGTGGAGAGCCCCATGATCAACAGCGTGGCGATGAGTGTCTTCTTGCGGCCCAACCGATCGCCGAAGTGACCGAAGACCGCCGCCCCAACCGGTCGGGAGAAGAAGGCGGCCGCGAACGTGCCGAATGAGGCGATCGTCGCCATCGTCGACGACATCTCCGGGAAGAAGACGGTGGGGAAGACGAGCGCGGCCGCGGTTCCGTAGATGTAGAAGTCGTAGTACTCGATCGCGGTGCCGACGAAGCTGGCGAACGAGACGCGTCGCATCGACTGGCCCGTCACCGTGGCCATCTTGCCCGTTCAGTGCGACTCCCCAAGGATCAATTGAGAATCCTCCAAGCGGGTGAACCGATCCTCATCGGGTGACCACCGTGCCACTCAGCAGGCCCGCCATCGGGATCGTCTACGACGCCATGGCCGGAGCCGTTGCGCCCGGCTTGTCGATGCCGCGGCGCATCCTCAAGCACCCGCTCCTGACGCAGTACAACCGCCTCGCAGCGCTTGCGATCACTGCCAACCTCGTGTGGGCCATCTACGGCGCGACGGCCGCGGGCTGGTGGACGTCGAGCGGAGCTGACGTGAGCGCGCTCGCGCTCACCGCGCAGACGAATCTCGCTGCCGCCGTGCTCTTTCGGCAGCCGTACGTCCTCAACGGCTTGGCGTGGCTGGTGACCCGACCACCGACGTCCTGGCCGCTGCGGGTGCGGTGGGCGCTCGGCAAGTACTACCACTTCGGTGGCCTGCACGTCGGCACCGCGGTGGCGGGCACGCTGTGGTACCTGGTCCTCGTGGTGTCGATGATCCGCGACGCCGTCGCCGGTGTCAGCGAGACCTCGCACGCCCACATCGTCCTTGCGGTCACCATCGCGACGACCTTCACGGTCATGGCCGTGATGGCGCTGCCCCGGTTGCGCGCCGCACAGCACGACCGGTTCGAGATCAGCCACAGGTTCTGCGGCTGGGCGGCACTGGCGCTCATGTGGGTCAACACTCTGCTCGTGGTCAACGACGCCCGCGGGGACCGGTCATTCGAAGTGGCGTTGCTGACCGCGCCGGGCTACTGGCTGGGGCTGATGAGCGTCCTGATGGCGGTCTGGCCGTGGTTCCTCCTTCGCCGCGTGCCGATCAGGTGCGAGCGCCCGTCCTCGCACGCCGTCATCCTGCACCTCGATCACGGCGCCGCCCCTGCGGTCGGAACCACCCGCCCGATCAGCCGTCGACCGTTCGCGGGCTGGCACCACTTCGCGAACGTGCCGAGCGCGCCGGGGTCGACGGGGTACCGCATGCTGGTCTCCCGCGCCGGCGACTGGACGGCGGCGCTCGTCGACGAACCACCGACGCACGTGTGGGTGCGGGGGATCCCGGCGGTCGGCGTGGCCAACGTACGCAAGCTGTTCACGAAGGTGGTCCTGGTGGCGACGGGCAGCGGCATCGGACCCGTGCTGGGCCACCTCCTCGACTCATCGGTTCCCGCACGGCTGGTGTGGGTGACGAGGAACCCGCGCCTCACCTACGGCGATTCCTTCGTCGACGAGATCGAAGCCGCCCAGCCGGATGCGCTGATCTGGGACACCGGCGCGCTCGGTAAACCCGATGTGTTGCAACTGGCTCATGCGGCCTACCTCGAATCGGGTGCCGAGGCCGTCATCTGCGTCTCCAACCGCGAGGTCACCGAGCAGGTGGTGCACGGCCTCGAGCGACGGGGGATACCGGCGTTCGGCCCGATCTGGGATTCCTGAGCGACGCCAGCCCGTTTGGGCGACACTGCGTGAAACGGTCGAGGGGATCAGGGGGTCGCTCTTGGAGTCGCGCGTCGGTACGGCGTTCGGCAAGTACACCATCACCGGCGTGCTCGGCAGGGGCGGGATGGGTGAGGTGTACGAGGCGTTCGACACCGACAAGAGGCGGACTGTCGCGCTGAAGATCCTCGCCGACGTGATCTCCGACGATCCCGCCTTTCGGGCGCGGTTCCAGCGTGAGTCGCACGCCGCGGCGGTTCTGCAGGAGCCGCACGTCATCCCCATCCACGACTGGGGTGAGATCGACGGCAGGCTCCACATCGACATGCGGCTGGTGCACGGGCGCACACTCGACGAGTTGATCGCCGGCGGGCCGCTGGAACCCTCACGCGCGGTGGCCATCATCGGGCAGGTGGGCGCCGCGCTGGACGCGGCTCACGCCGAAGGCCTCATCCATCGTGATGTCAAGCCGCACAACATCATCGTCACGGATGCCGACTTCGCCTACCTGGTCGACTTCGGGATCGCGGCCATGACGGGCGACACGCGATTGACCACCGCGGGCGCGCCCATCGGGACGATCAGCTACATGGCGCCGGAACGGTTCACCGATCGTGAAGCGACCTCCGCGGTGGATGTGTACTCGCTGGCCTGCGTGCTCTACGAAACGCTCACCGGCGATTGCCCTTTCGCGCGCGACAGCCTGGAGAACCAGGTGGCGGCCCACCTCGCGTCGCCACCGCCGCGACCCAGCGTCGCCAAGCCCGGTGTCCCAGAGGCTTTCGACGCCGTCATAGCGCGAGGCATGGCGAAGGACCCCGACGACAGGTACGGGACGGCGGGTGGCCTTGTGCGCGCGGCGCAGCGCGCGGTGCGCGGCGTCACGTCCACCTCCGTCATGCCGACGGGCGTCGTGGCCACCGGTCGCACCGACCCGGTACCCGAGCCGCGTTCGGGGCGCAACTGGGTGTTGACGTCGGCGATAGTCCTTGCGGCGGTTCTGATCCTGGGCGGTGTCGGCGTCGTCATCGGTGTGTTGGTGAAGCAGAACGGTGACCGTCAACCCTCGGCGGCGCCCACCGGAATCGACGCGACGTCGACGCAGCCCCCATCGGACGGCGGTTCACTGTTCCGCGGCTTCGTGCTGCAGCAGCCGAGCGTCGAAGTGCGACGTTCGCCTGCGCTCACCTCGCCGGTGACGGGGTACCTCCCGTTCCAATCGGAGGTCTTCATCGTCTGCACGGTGATCGGTGACGTCGTAGAAGGGCCCGGCGCCGGCGGCGGTCCGGCGATCTCGACACCGGTGTGGGACAAGGTCCGCACAGCCATGGACGGTCCCGACGTCGGCTTCGTGCCCGACGCCTGGGTGAAAACCGGTACAGCGCAACCACAAGCCGACTCCTGCGAATGACGGCGGAAGCGCCGCCTGCGCGACTCGCTTACTCGGCAAAGGCGGCCTCGATCCAGTTCGAGAATTCGCATGCGAGGTGCCAACGGTGCCCGGCTAGCATGCGCCCTATGGTCGGCAGTGGGAACTCGACGGTCAATCGAGCGAGGAATCCGTTCTCGGTGTTGCGGAACTGATGCCGCACTCCGCCGACTGCGGTGCCGTGAGGGGTTCTTGCCACGCCGGCAATCTGGTGCGGGAACCGTCGATCGGGATGTGTCGCCAACGATGAGATGTCTTCGTAGTCGATGACGAACAACGACGCGAACGGGCTGCCACCGGTCGTTTCCAGCACTTCTTGACGTCCGTCTTCTTTCGTGCGGATGGCGAAATGGTCCGGACAGGCTCGCAGCATCATCGGTTCGTCCGACGTCTCGCTGCCGCGAGCAAAGAACTCGACGAACCGCTCGGCATCGCCGCCTTCGACGGACAGGTCGACTGCGCTTATCCGCCGCCTCCCGCTGAGTGCCCCTGCCGCCCTCAGGACGGTGTCCGCCAGCCGCGTCTCGCGATGCAACCGGGCAGCGATCGCGTCGAGACCGAGGTCCAGCTTTGCGGTCAACAGCGCGTCCCGCCGAGTCGCGACGCCACCGCTGCGCACGTGGACACCGAGCTTCCGCGCGGCAGCTGTGATGCGGCGGTCTTCCCACGCGAGGACTTCGTCCCGTGCGAGGGTGCTCGACAGCGCTCTGGCCCACCTCCTCGACGTCGGCTACGACGGCCTGTCGGTTCGGGATGTAGCGCGCGCGGCGGAGGTGGCAGAGACGACGATCTACCGGCGCTGGCCGACGACGCATGACCTCGCCACGGCAGCGATCGCGCACCTCGCTCACACCCAGAATCCGATACCGGACACCGGAACGCTCGAGGGTGACTTGCGGGAGTTGCTCGCCCAGATCTTCGGCCTGCTCCGACGTTCTGAGGTCGAACGCCTGGTTCGGGCTGCCGCAGCCCTCGACAGCGCGAAGCCGGAAGCGGTCGACGCTCGGAAGAAGTTCTGGCTCGCTCGCCTCGCCGGATCTACCGACATCGTCCAACGGGCCGTCGAGCGCGGCGAACTTCCCGTGGGCACCGACGCCGCGGGGCTCGTCGAGTTCCTCGTGGCCCCGGCCTATCTGCGTTTGCTGCTCCTCGATCGCCCAATCGACGATGCACTGATTGGTCTGTCGGTTCGCAACACCATCGCCGCCTATGCCGTCGGCCGCCAGAAACCTTGAAAACCCTGTCCCGCGTTCCGGTTCGGATCGACGACAGCCGAACAGGATCGCCCGCTCCGGCTGCGTATCGATACCGGTGCCAATCGCCAGCAGATACCTGCGATCGAGGCGTCCGCAGAGACATTCGCAGTTTGTCCGCATGGTGATCGTGAAATGCGAAGATGGTCACGTGAGCGACGGACGCGTACGGTACGCGCGCAACGGGGATGTCCGGCTGGCGTATCGCGAGTTCGGAGATGGTGACACCACCCTGGTCTGGATCCCCGGTTGGTTCAGCAACGTGGAGATGTACGACGATCCGGCCACCCCGCAAACGGCTGTCATCGCACAGCTTTCCGACGCCATGCGCATCGTGGTGTGGGACAAGAGGGGCACGGGCCTTTCTGATCCCGCCAGCCACGTCCCACCACTCGACGAGCGCATGGATGACCTCCATGCCGTTCTCGACGCCGCCGATGTCGATCGTCCCGCGCTCTTCGGACAGTCCGAAGGGGGCCCGATGAGCCTTCTGTTCGCCGCGACTTACCCTCAACGCGTCCAGTCGCTCGTGATCTACGGCGCGATGGCGCGGTTCAGTCGGGAGTTGCCCGATCACCCATGGGGATTCACCGTTGACGAGAAGGCGCTCCACCTCGAAGAGATCGAAAGGCACTGGGGTGAAGGGGCGTTGGCGGATATCTTCTTCAACGAGATTGCTGACATCCCAGGATTCCGCGACTACTACGGCCGATATCAGCGGATAAGTGCCAGTCCGACGATGGCGGCGTGGCTGTGGAAAGCGCTCTTGGAGATCGATGTTCGCGGCGTCCTGGGTGCGATTTGTGCCCCCACCCTGCTCCTGGCGCGTCGGGGCGATCGAATGGCTCCGCTCGACGGTGTTGCGGCGTTGGCCGCTGGCATCCCCGGGTCTGAATTCAGGACACTGGCGGAGGGCCCGCATGGACTGCTCGATGACACGCTGGGTTCGGCGATCCTGGACTTCGTAACGGGTAGGCCCAGTTCGGTCGTGGATGAACGGGTACTGAAGACGGTGCTGTTCACCGACATCGTAGGATCAACCGAATTGCTGAGTTCCCGTGGCGATGCGCGGTGGCGACATCAGTTGGACGCGCACGACAAGCTTGTCGACAGCATCCTGGCGAAGTACGGCGGCCGACGTGCCAAGCACACGGGAGATGGGGTGTTTGCGCTCTTCGACGGCCCAACCAAGGCGGCTCGATGCGCGCTCGAACTCGCGCCTGCGTTGGCGTCGCGTGGCATTCCCATTCGCGCAGGCATCCACGTGGGTGAATGCGAGCGGCGCGGCGACGAGTGGAGCGGCACGGCGGTGCACGTCGGCGCCCGCATCGGCGCGATGGCGTCAGCCAACGAAGTGCTGACGAGTCGCACGGTGCACGATCTCTCGGCAGGATCGGGGCTTCACTTTGAAGGTCTCGGTCTCCGGAGCCTCAAGGGTTTTGACGAACAGACGGAAGTCTTTCGCGTCACTACTCAGGCTGTGGGTCGCCAGAAACCTTGAAAACCCTGACCGGCGTTCGTGGTTCGGATCGACGACAGCTGAACAGGATCGCCCGCCTCGATCATCTGACCGTTGCCCACGACCATCGCCACGTGTCCGTCCCACACCGCGAGATCACCGGGGCGTAACGCATTCTGGCTGACGGCGGCACCGAGATCCTGCTCCTGCGCGAGCCGCGGGAGATCCAGCCCCGCCTGGTGATATGCCCACTGCGTCAGCCCGCTGCAGTCCAAACCGACACCCGGTGTCGTGCCGCCCCATACGTAGGGCACACCCAGTTGTGTCAACGCGTGACGAACGGCGTTGGCCGCGACCGGATTCGGTGCGCTCACCGTGCTCCCGTCCGGCAGCGTGACGGCGACCCCCTCGCCGAACGTCTCCGGGTCGGGCACTGTGAGCCCCGTGAGCTCGGTCTGTTCAGGCGGGAGGCCGCCAAATGACCCTGAGCCGCCGGATGCGCCGAATCCTGAAGGCGCGCCGAGGCCGCCAGGCGCAGCGCCGAAGCCGCCGGATGTCCCTGACCCCGCGGCAGGCGGACCGAAGCCCGTTGGCGCGGTCGGAGCGGTCGGAGCGGCGACGGCGGACGCATGGCCGTCGAGTTCCGCGCGCAGGTCGTCGACGACGGCGACCGCCTCGCCGAGCGCTCTTCTGGCCTCGTCACGCAGTTCGTCGACCGCGCCCGGTTCGTCGAGCCGTGCCTCGATGGCGGCGGCACGTGCTTCGAACCGGTCGATGATCTCGCGCAGTCGGGACCGCGCGCGCTCCACCGCATCCGCCGCCTGCACGGCGCTCGACCTGAGCTCGTCGATCCGCAGCGACAACCTGTCGGCGGCCTCGGCCGTCGTTGAGATGAACTCGGCGGCGCCGTCGGCACCCGCACCCGTCCACGAATCAGCGGTCCGGCTCCACCCGTTGCGTGTGGCCGCGGCGACGTCGGCCAGCAATTCGCGCACCTCGGCCAGCGATCGGTTCGTGCCATCCTGATCCGACCACCCCGGACCGACCGACGCCGCGACCTCGCGGATCGGCGCCGACAGCGCTTCGATCAGCCCGCTCGCCATCGTCAGAGCAGGCGGCTGCCGCGTCGATCGGTCTCGGTGTAGGCATCGGCCACCGCCGCGGCGCGCGGCGAGGTGGACGCCAGGCTCTCGCCGAGTGCCGCGATGGCATGCGCTTCAGCGGCGGTCGCGTCGGAGAGTGTCGCGAGGAAGCGGGCACCGACGGGGCCGAAGGCGGCAGCCGCCTCGGGACCCGGCAGCGACTTCAGGGTGGCGGCGGCGGCCGTCAGGTCGTCGGCGTGGTTCGAGCAGTGTGAACCGAGCGCGCGGATGGCATTCGTATCGACGAGCATGGCCATACGACGATCGTGCGCGCCGTGCGGTTCCCTGCCGTTAGGGTCGGGCACATGGACGTGCGTGTCGTCGACCATCCTCTCGCCGCGGCGCGGCTCACCACTCTTCGTGACGAGCGCACGAACAATGCGTCCTTCCGCGCCGCGCTGCGTGACCTGACCCTGATGCTGGTGTACGAGGCCACTCGCGACGCAACGACGGTCGATGTTCCGGTCCGCACCCCGCTCGCCGAAACCACCGGATCGCGGCTCGCCAGTCCGCCGCTGCTCGTGCCGGTGCTGCGTGCCGGACTCGGCATGGTCGATCAGGCGCACGCGCTCATCCCGGAGGCGCACGTCGGCTTCGTCGGGGTGGCGCGCAACGAGGAAACGCATGAGCCGACGCCGTATTTGGAGTCGCTGCCCGACGATTTGAGTGCGCAACCGGTGTTCGTGCTCGATCCGATGCTGGCGACCGGCGGATCGATGGCGCACACGATCGGCCTGCTGCGGGCGCGCAACGCCGTCGACATCACGGCGATCTGCGTCGTTGTCGCCCCGGAGGGCATTGCGGCGCTCGAGAAGGCGGCGCCGGACATCCGGCTGTTCACCGCGACCATCGACCAAAGGCTCAACGACGTCGCCTACATCGTTCCCGGCCTCGGAGACGCGGGCGATCGGCAGTTCGGGCCGCGCTAGAACTTTCCTGCGAGTTCGGCCAGCTCCTCGGAAAGACGCCGAGCTTCGTCGCGGGCGCGGCGCACGTCGCCGTCTGTACACGCGCGGCGAACCTCGATGTAGGACTTGACCTTCGGCTCGGTGCCCGACGGGCGCACCGCCACCCGCACGCCGGTGTCCTCGTTGCCGCCTTCGAGGATCACCGCGTCGGTTCTGCGTTCGTAGGGCCGGATCGCCGCCAAGTCCGTCATGGTGACGTCGAATCCGCACAGCTTCTTCGGCGCCCCTGCGCGCAGCCGCGTCATCACCTCGGCCGCCTCGTCAGCCCCGGCGACCGGCCGCGAGACCGCCGACGTGACGTGCACGCCGTGCAACCGGGCGAGGTCGTCGAGCGCGTCGAGTACGGTTCGGCCCTGCGCGCGAAGCGCAACCACCAAGTCGCAGAACAACACTGCGGCACTGATGCCGTCCTTGTCGCGCACCGACGACGGATCGACGCAGTGACCGATCGCCTCCTCGTACGCGTACACCAGCGTGCACCCGGGCAGACCCTCGTCGGCGCGCGAGAGCCACTTGAAGCCGGTCAGCGTCTGCACGTGGCGGGCACCGTGCGCGGCCGCGATGCGGGCCAGCATCTGTGAGGAGACCACTGAACTCGCCACCACCGTGTGCTCGGAGACCTCGCCCGGGTCGAGCTGGGAAAGGATGTAATCGCCGAGCAGCCAACCGGTCTCATCGCCCGAGAGCATGCGCCAGCCATCCGGCGTGGGCACCCCGACGGCACACCGGTCGGCGTCGGGATCGAGTGCGACGGCGACCTCCGCGTCGGCGTCGGCCGCAAGCTTGAGGAGCTCGTCGGTGGCGCCCGGCTCCTCGGGGTTCGGGAACGGAACAGTCGGGAAATCCGGGTCGGGGGCGAACTGGCTTTCGACGACCTGCACATCCGAGAGGCCCGATTTGACGAACGCATCGAGTGCGTATTCTCCGCCGACCCCGTGCAACGGCGTGAACGCCAACCGCACCGATCCGTGCGTTCGACGGACATGCGAGACGCGGTCGACGTAACGCTGGATCAGATCGAGACCCGACGTCTGCACGTCGGCCCGCGCGATCTCGTCGGCGTGCGGCGCCTCGCGGACCTTCGCCTCGATCTCGCGGTCGACCGGCGGCACGATCTGCACCCCGCCGTTGAAGTACACCTTGTAGCCGTTGTCCGACGGCGGGTTGTGGGATGCGGTGATCTGGATGCCGGCGCTCGCGCCGAGATGCCGGGCCCCGAACGCGATCACCGGCGTCGGCACGGCGGCGAACATCAGCGTCACCATGAAGCCCTCGGCGGCCAGCACCTCGGCGGCGGCCAGGGCGAACTGCTCGGAGCCGTGCCTCGCGTCGCCACCGACGACGACACGGGAGCCTGCGTGGTCGCGCTCGTTGAGCACTTGGGCGACGGCCCACGTCGTCCGCAGCACCACGGCGAGGTTCATCCCGTCCGGGCCGCCTCGTACCGGTCCGCGCAACCCGGCCGTACCGAACGTCAGCGGGTGACTGAACCGCTCCTCCAATTCCTCATCGCTGCACTTCTGCAACTCTGCGACGGTGACCGGGTCGGGATCGTGGGAGATCCACTCACGTGCGGCGCCAGCGCTCGTCATGGGTCGAGTGTTCCCCCTTTTCCCTCGGCGTAAGCCAGCTTGCGCAGCACGGGCGCGACCAACATGAGCAGGTTGAATTCGAGGTCGGAGAGGTTCTCACGCATGGTGGCGTTGAGCCAGGCGTCGCGCTCGGCGCGGTCCTCGTCGAGCAGCGCGACGCCTGTCGGCGTCACCTCGATGAGCTGCCGTCGGCGGTCCTCGTCGTCCTGGCGCCGGGAGAGCAGCTCGCGGCTCACCAACTCGTTGATGGCGTCGGTGAGCGACTGGACCCGCACATGCAGACGGGCGGCGAGTTCGGCCGGGCTGATGCTTCCGGTCCTCGTGACCTCGCTCAGCACCTCCATCTGGGACAGCGTCAGCCCGTGATCGGGCCGGTGCCTGCGCATCTGCCTGGTCACGGCGACCATCGACTCCCTGAGTTCGGTCGCTGCGGAGCCTTCCCGCTTTTCTGTCATTACCAAGTTATACCTTGGTATTTATTGGCAGGCTCCGCCATTAATCCGTGTTGCATGCGAATTTTGTTAAGGGCATACTTGCCATAGTGAGAAACGAGCGACTGAAGCAGGCAGCCAAGTGGGTGCTGCTGGCCGTTGCCACAGTCGCCGTCACGGTCCCGCTGACCATGCTCGGGGTCCCGTCTGCCGCACTGTTCGCCGCGCTTGTCGTCGGGATCGCGCTGGCGCTGCCTTCGCTGGCGCCCAGCAGGATGCCGCGCCCTGCGGGGATCGCGGCTCAAGGCGTGCTCGGCGTCTACATCGGCACCATGGTGCACCGCGATGCAGTCAGCGCGTTGGGTCCGGACTGGCCGATCGTCGTGGCCGTCGCGGTCGCGACATTGGTGCTGAGCATCGTCGCGGGGGCACTTCTGGGCCTTCACCGCGACGTCAGCCCCCTGACCGGATCCCTCGCGCTCGTCGCCGGCGGCGCGTCCGGGTTGGTTGCGATCGCTCGTGAACTCGGCGGTGACGATCGCGTCGTCGCGGTCGTGCAGTACCTGCGAGTGGGGCTGGTGACCGCGTCGATGCCCATCGTGGTCACGCTTATCTATCACGCGGACCGCACCCACCACGCTGCGGATACCGGTCAGAGTGGTTCTGCGCCTTGGTATTTGAGCGTCGCGCTGATGGTGATACTCATCGTCGCCGGCGCCGCAGGCGGCAAGCTGCTTCGCCTGCCCGGCGCGGGCCTGCTCGGACCGCTGGCGCTGACCGTTGCGCTCCAACTCAGCGGGATGTCCGTCGGCCTCTCGGTGCCCACTGTGCTGGTGCAGATCGGCTACATGGTGATCGGCTGGCAGGCAGGCGTCGTCTTCACCCGCGAATCGCTGCGCGCCGTCGGCCGCATGCTGCCCGCGGCCATCGCGTTGATCGTGCTGCTCGGTGTCGCGACGGCGGGGTTCGGCGTGCTGCTGGCCGACATCGCGGGCAAGACGCCGCTCGAGGGCTATCTCGCGACGAGCCCCGGTGGCGTCTACGCGGTGCTGGCGATCGCCGTCGAGACGGGTTCAGGCGTCACGTTCATCATCGCCGCCCAGGTCTTGCGGGTGCTGTTGATGCTGTTCACCGCACCGTTGCTGGCGCGAACCGTGATCAGGCTGACCGAACGGCACGCCCGCCGTCACAGCCGCGAGATCACCGAGGCGAGCAGGGAGCCGGTCCGCGTCGCCGACTGACGGCCCGCTTCCAATACCTCGTCGTGGCTCAGCGGCTCGCCCGTCATCCCCGCCGCGGCGTTGGTCACCAGCGAGAGCGCCAGCACCTCGGCGCCGGCCGCCCGCGCGGCGATCGTCTCGTGCACCGTCGACATCCCGACCAGGTCGGCGCCGAGCGTCCGCAGCATCCGTATCTCGGCGGGCGTCTCGTAATGCGGTCCCGGAAGGCAGGCGTACACCCCCTCGGCGAGGTCCGGGTCGACCTGGTGGGCCAGCGCGCGCAGCCGGGGCGAATAGGCGTCGACCAGATCGACGAACTGCGCGCCGACCAGCGGGGATCGTGCGGTCAGGTTCAAGTGGTCGCTGATCAGCACCGGCTGCCCGACCGAGTGATCGGTTCTCAACCCACCCGCGGCATTGGTCAGGACGACCGTGTGGACACCCGCCGCGCAGGCGGCGCGCACCGGATGGACGACGTGGCTCAGATCGTGCCCCTCGTAGGCGTGGATCCTGCCGACGAACACCAGCACGCGGTGGTCACCGGTCCGCACAGAGATGAGGTCGCCGCGGTGTCCCTGCGCGGTCGGGGGAGTGAAGCCGGGCAATTCGCCCATCGGGATCACCGCGGTCGGGGCGCCGAACTCCGACGCTGCCGGTGCCCATCCCGAGCCCAGGATGACGGCGACGTCGTGGCTCTTTACGCCTGTGCGGTCACGGATCGCAGCGGCCGCCTGCTGCGCTACCGCATCCGGATCGGTCACAGTTCAAGCAGCTTAGTTGTCAGTGAGATACTGCCAAGATGCCCACCGCCGCCGTCAGCGTCGAAGACGCAACCAACCGGCGCCGTGGCGACCTGATCGAGCTCTCCCATGCGATACACGCCGAGCCCGAACTGGCGTTCGCTGAGCACAAGAGCTGCGCGAAGGCGCAGGCGCTGGCGGCCGAGTACGGCTTCGAGATCAGTGCGGCGCCCGGCGGCCTGGACACGGCGTTCCGCGCGGAGTTCGGCAGTGGGCCGCTGACGGTCGGAATCTGCGCCGAATACGACGCGCTGCCGGGGCTCGGCCACGCGTGCGGGCACAACATCATCGCCGCGTCGGCGGTCGGCGCGGCGCTGGCACTCGCCGATGTCGCCGACGATCTCGGCCTGACGGTCGTGCTCCTCGGCACCCCCGCCGAAGAGGCCGGCGGCGGAAAAGTGTTGCTGCTCAACGCCGGTGCGTTCGACGACATCGCCGCGACCGTGATGATCCATCCCGGCCCCATCGACATCGCGCGGGCCCGCTCCCTGGCTGCGTCTCAGGTAGACGTGGTGTACCAGGGCAAGGAGGCCCACGCCGCCGTCGCGCCGTATCTGGGCATCAACGCTGTCGACGCGATCACCGTGGCGCAGACGGCGATTGGACTGCTGCGTCAACAATTCGCGCCCGGCCAGATGGCGCACGGCATCATCACCGAGGGCGGCCAGGCTGCCAACGTGATCCCGGCGCGCGCCGTTCTGCGGTACCTGATGCGTGCAACCGAAGCCGCATCGCTGCGTGACCTCGCCGAGCGGATGGGGAACTGCTTTCTCGCGGGCGCGGTTGCGACGGGCTGCGACTACGACGTCGTGCAGACCGAGCCGCCGTACGACGAACTGGCGCCGGACCAATGGCTGGCCGACGTGTTCCGCGGGGAAATGGTCCGTCTCGGAAGGGAACCCATAGCTGAGGAGATCGAGGCGGCCGTGCCACTGGGCAGCACTGACATGGGCAACGTCACGCAGGTGATGCCGGGCATCCATCCGGTTGTCGGTGTCGACGCCGGCGGGGCATCGGTGCACCAGCCGGGCTTCGCCGCGGCGGCCGCGGGCCCGAGCGGGGACAAGGCCGTCGTCGACGGTGCGATCATGCTGGCGCGCACGGTCGTCGCGCTGGCCGAGAACGCAGAAGAGCGCGACCGGGTGCTCGCACTGCAGGACCGTCGGGTGGCGTCATGACGCTTGCGAACGCCGCCGGCGCATGGCTCGCCGCCCACTTCGACGACGTGGTGGCCTGGCGCAGGCACATCCACACCCATCCCGAACTCGGGCGCCAGGAGTTCGCGACCACCCAGTTCGTCGCGTCGCATCTGGCCGAGGCCGGGCTCAACCCGAAGGTGCTCCCCGGCGGCACCGGTCTGATCTGCGACTTCGGTCCTGAGCATGGACCGCGCATCGCGCTGAGGGCCGACATGGACGCGCTGCCGATGTCCGACCGCACCGGGATGCCCTACGCCTCCGAGGTGCCCAACGTCGCGCACGCCTGCGGGCACGACGCGCACACAGCGGTGCTGCTCGGCGCGGCGCTGGCGCTGAACTCGGTGCCCGAATTGCCCGTCGGTGTCCGGCTGGTGTTCCAAGCCGCCGAGGAGTTGATGCCGGGCGGCGCGATCGACGCCATCTCGGCGGGCGCGATCAACGGGGTGTCGCGCAT
>DATEIG010000803.1:0-8944 GCA_035279185.1 Mycobacterium sp. | reverse complement strand
CTTCGGCGACGGCGCTGTGCCGAGCAACCTCGCACTGCTCCGGCCACCGGAGGTCAGCGACAAAGGGACCGTGTACCTGCGCTACGGACTCGCAGACGGCGAACCCGGAACGGGGGACATGAGCGCACCTGACCGCGGCCTCTGACGTCGCCGGCTCGTCTGTTTGGTGAGGTAGGCTAAGTTTCGAGCCTGGACTCGACACAGGAGGTGCGCAGGGTAATCTGGGGCGAACTGACGATCCTGGACGGCGCGGTGGCGCTGGCCTTCGCCGCGTGTGTCTTCGTGTACATCACCCGGCTGGAGAATCGGACGCCTCATCCGATGGGCGAGCAGGTTGGCGCTCACAAGGCGGTCCTCGCCAAGCTGAGAAAACGCGAACCGATGTCGCAGGACGAAGTCGACTATGCGACCGAACTGGTCGCCGACGCTCGCTCACCCCTCGCGTTGACCATCCCGGCCACGCTCTTCTGCATCGGCTTCTTCTACGTGGTCGGCTGCCTCTATGAGCTCCACGTGCACGGCGGCGACCCGTCGTTCCGCACGTTCATCGGCGGTATCCCGATGCTGACCTCGACGAACATGGCCGCCCAGCTGCGGCGCGTCGCGCGTCTGAAAGGCAACCTGCAGACGGTGGAGATCGTGACGCCCGAACCCTCGGCCGAGGCCGTCAAGGCTTAGTCGCGGGGTCCCCGTCTTCCCACAGCGGGAGCTGGCGTTGCTGTGCGTTCGAGGCGAACGACACCGGAACCGGTCGTTGACGAACCTTCAGCGGCCACCAGAACCAGCGGCCGATCAGCGCTGCGAATGACGGCGTCATGAAGGATCGGACGATCAGCGTGTCGAACAACAAGCCGAGCGCGATCGTCGTCCCGATCTGACCGAGCACGCGCAGGTCTGCGAACAGGAATGACGCCATCGTGGCGGCGAACACCAGACCGGCCGCCGTCACCACCGCGCCCGAGCCCGCCATCGCGCGGATGATGCCGGTGTTCAGACCCGCGTCGATCTCCTCTTTGAACCTCGATATCAGCAGCAGGTTGTAATCCGATCCCACCGCCAGCAGCAGAATCACCGCCAGCGCCAAGACGATCCAGAACAAATCGACACCGAACAGGTCCTGCCAGATCAGTACCGACAGGCCGAAGGACGCCCCCAAGGACAACGCGACCGTGCCCACGATGACGAAGGCGGCGACGATACTGCGGGTGATGAACATCATCACGAGCAGAATCAAGCTCAGCGCCGCGATGGCGGCGATCACGAGGTCGTATTTCGCGCCGTCCTGAATGTCCTTGTACGTCGCCGCGGTACCCGCGATGTAGAGCTTCGACCCGGCCAGCGGAGTTCCCTTCACGGCTTCCTGCGCCGCATGCCGGATGCTGTCGATGTGCGAAATGCCCTCGGGGGTGGCGGGATCGCCGTCGTGGGTGATGATCATGCGCGCGGCCTTGCCGTCCGGCGACAGGAACAGTTTGAGCCCGCGTTGGAACTCGGGGTTGGTGAACGCCTCCGGCGGTAGGTAGAACGAGTCGTCAGTCTTGGATGCGTCGTGTGACTGCCCGAGGACGGTGGCGTTCTTCAGTGCGGCCTCGGTTTGGTCGTTGATGCCAGACGTGGTGGCGTAGTTCGTCAGCGTCAGGTCTCGGTTGGTCTCCTGCGTTTCGATCTGCGGCGGGATCAAGGCCAGCAACTTCGGTTGCAACGCATCCAGTTTGGCGATGCTGCCGGAGACGTCGCCCAGCTGATCGGTCAGCGCGTCGATACCGTCGAGCGCGTCGAACAACGACCGGAGGGCGTGGCAGATCGGGATGTCGAAACAGTGCGGCTCCCAATAGAAGTAGTTGCGCAGCGGCCGGAAGAAGTCGTCGAAGTCGGCGATCTTGTCGCGCAGATCCTGGGCGGTGGCGACCGTCTGCTGGAAAGCCTGCGACTGCTCGTCGGTGATCTCACCGGATTGTTGTTGCAGCGAATACTGCTGGCGCAGTGTGTCTATCGAGCTGTTGATCGTGTCGACTTGCTTGAGCAGATCGACTCCGCGCGCCTGCTGGAAGGGCAGGTTGTTGATCTGCGAGGCGCTACCGGCGCTGATCTGGAACGGGATCGAGGTGTGGTCGAGGGGAGTGCCCAGCGGTCGGGTGATGGACTGCACCTGCGCGATCCCGTCGGTGTGGAAGACGGCCTTGGCGACGCGTTCGAGCAGGATCATGTCGGTGGAATTGCGCAGGTCGTGGTCCGCCTGCACCATCAGCAACTCGGGGTTGAGCCGTGCCTGCGAGAAGTGGCGCTCCGCCGCGGTGTACCCGACGTTCGCCGGGGCGCTGGCAGGCAGATAGGGCCGGGCGTCGTAGCTGGTCTTGTAGGCCGGCAGCGCCAGCAGGCCGATGAGGGCGATCGCCACCGTCGCGAACAGGATCGGCGCAGGCCATCGCACGATCGCGGTGCCGATGCGTCGCCAGCCCCTGGTCCGCATCGGCCTGGCGGGCTCGAACAGGCCGAAGTGGCGACCGATGACCAGCAACGCCGGTGCCAGCGTGAGTGCAGCGACCACCGCGACGAGCACGCCGATGCCTGCGGGGACACCCAGGCTGTTGAAGTACGGGAGGCGCGTGAACGTCAGACACAGCACCGCGCCGGCGATGGTCAGCCCCGAGCCCAGGATGATGTGCGAGGTGCCGTCATACATCGTGTTGAACGCCGATACGCGGTCTTCGCCGGCGTAGCGCGCCTCGTGAAAACGCCCGAGGATGAAGATCGCATAGTCGGTGCCCGCGGCGATGACCAGAAGAGTCAGCAGATTCGTCGAGTACGTCGACAGTTCGATGATGCCGGCGTTGGCCAGCACAGCGACCACGCCGCGCGACGCGGTCAACTCGATCATCACGGTGAACATGACGAGGAACACCGTGGTGAGTCGGCGATAGAGCACCAGCAGCATCACCATGATGACGCCGAGGGTGATCAGTGTCGTCTTCAGCGTGCCGTGACGGCCGACCTCGAACTGATCGGTCACCAGCGGTGCGGCGCCCGTGACGTAGACCTTCAGCCCCGGCGGCGGCGGTGTGTCGTTGACGATCTCGCGCACCGCGTCGACCGACTCGTTCGCCAGTGACTCGCCCTGGTTGCCCGCGAGGTACAGCTGCACCAGCGCTGCCTTGCCGTCCGAACTCTGCGACCCGGCCGCCGTCAGCGGGTCGCCCCAGAAGTTCTGGATGTGCTGGACGTGTGTGGTGTCCTTGGAGAGCTTGTCGACCAGGCCGTCGTAGTAATGGTGAGCCTCGGCGCCCAGCGGCTGATCGCCCTCGAGGACGATCATGGCCGAACTGTCGGAGTCGAACTCGTCGAAGACCTTGCCGATCTGCTTGGCGGCCTGTAGCGACGGTGCATCCTGCGGGCTCAATGACACGTTGTGCGCTTCGGCCACGGTTTCCAGCTGCGGCACAAAGACATTGGTCAGGACCGCCAGGCCGAGCCAGAACAGGGCGATCAGCGGGGAGTACCGGCGGATGAAGTCCGGAACGGAATGCCGCGGCTTGGTGTGGTTGCTCATTTGTCCAGGCAGTAGATGAAGTACACGGCGAAGCCGGCCACTGCGATGACCCGCGCAGCCATCGGCAGCGTCCAGCGCTGAAGAAGTCGGCGTCCTATCGGCTGTCTCCTCGCATACGGTTAGATCAACTAGGTTGACCGTAGAGGATGTGCCGTCGGCGGGCACATCTGAGGTCCCCTCTCACAGCCGACGTCCAGTGAACTGCCAGACAGCGAATTGCGATGTTGTGACTGAGAGGACGAAATGCGTCGGCCGCGTCGTGCTGCCGCCGTACGCTCGTCTCGATGCTCGCCAACTCCGAGATCAAGTTCTTAGCTCTCGATTCGCGTCGAGTGGCGTACGAGAAGCGCGGCGAGGGGCCGCCTCTCGTGGCTCCCGCGTGGTGGGTGAGCCATCTCGAACTCGATTGGCAGAACTCGGATTTCCGTCGGTTCTGGGAAGGGATTGCGGGTAGCCACACGCTCGTGCGCTACGACCGGCTGGGAGTCGGGATGTCGGATCGTGCTGTGCGCGAATCGGATCTGACCATCGAGGGGGAGGTGGCGACGCTTCGCGCGCTTCTCGACGAGCTCGATATGGCGCGGGTGACGCTCATCGGCGGCTCGTGCGGCAGCTGCACCGCAATCGCCTTCGCCGCAATGTATCCCGAGCGCGTGGAGCGCCTCGTGCTGTACGGGTCGTATCCCGACGGCACCGAGATCACCGCACCGGGAGTCGGCGACGCGATCATCGCCGCGGTCCGCGCGCACTGGGGGCTCGGCTCGCGTGTGCTCAGCGACATCTTCCTCGGGGCCGCCGAGCCCGCCGAACAGGAGCGGTTCGCGCGGCTGCAACGCGAGGCGGCAACCGCGGAGGCGGCCGCTGAACTGTTGGCCTTCGTCTATCGCCTCGATATCCGCACGTGGCTACCCGCCGTCCGCTCGCCGACCACGGTCATACACCGTCGCGACGACCGCGCCGTCCCGTTCCGGTTGGGGCGCGAGGTCGCCGCCGCGATCCCCGACGCGACATTCGTCCCCCTCCACGGGACGGCGCATTTTCCATGGCACGGCGACGTCGACTCCGTCGCGCGCGCCTGCCGCGAAGCGCTGATGCCGCCGACCGCGCCGCACGAGGCTGGAGAACCGGGATCGGTCTTGTTGTCCCGTCGCGAACGTGAGGTGCTCGCATGCATCGCCCGCGGACTCACCGACCGCGAGATCGCAGAACAGCTGGTGCTGAGCTCGCACACCGTTCACCGCCACGTCGCGAACATCCGTCGCAAGCTGGGCCGGAACTCCCGCAGCGCCGCCGTCGCCGAAGCAGCGCGTCTCGGACTCATCTGAGGTGACCCCTATGGGCCATTCGCCGAGGATGGCCGGTTCGGGCGATGCGCGCGAGACGCAGCCGCGCATATGTTCTCGGCATGACCGACACCGTGAGCGCCGATGTCCGCGATGCCCACCCGTCGAGGCTGTGGACGCGAATCTTCGCTTCGCTCTACGACTCGTCGCTCTGGCTGGGCGAGATCGCGGGCATGCGGAAGCGGCGAAGCCTCCTGCTGGCGGACGCGTATGGGAGAGTCGTCGAAATCGGCGCCGGGACAGGACTGAACGTCGCGTGCTACGGGGGCGCCGTCACCGAGTTGATCCTCACCGAGCCCGACCCTTCGATGCGTCGACGGCTCGAGCGAACTGTGCAGCACAGCGACCGCCCGGCGCGCATCGTGGATGCGCCCGCAGAACGCCTGCCCTTCGCGGACTCCTCTGTGGACACGGTCGTCTCGACGCTCGTCCTGTGCACGGTCGACGATCCGGCGCGGACCCTCGAGGAGATCGCGCGGGTGCTTCGGCCGGAAGGGCAACTGCTGTTCGTCGAGCACGTGCGGGCAAGCTCGCGACTACTGGCGGCCGTCCAGGACCTCATGTTTCGGCCGTGGCGCGCCTTCGCGGCCGGGTGCCGCTGCAACCGCCGGACCGTGGAGCTGTTGGGCGACTGCGGGTTCGACGTCGAAGCCGAGGGTGCGGTGTGGCGCTGCATGCCCGCCGTCGTCCGACCGATCGTCGTCGGGCGAGCGACGCGGCGACCCTGAATCGCGGCTGAGCCTCACGCGGACTTGAGGCGCAGCTTCCACCGGACGAAGCCTCCGTACACCAGGCTCAGCGCGGCGAGCATCGCCATGTCGAACATCCATGCACCGGGCACATGCGCCCAATGGGCATCCTGCGGGCCCGGGTCGGGCTCCAGCACTCGCAAGTCGGTGGTCGACGCTGCGGCGGCGTGGCCCCAACGCGCCGGGGTGATCCATGACAGCTGCTCGAGTCCCAGCCGCGCTGCCACGGGCAACAGCCCGCCGGACAGCACCAGCTGAGCCATGATCGCCACCACCAGAAGCGGCATGATCTGTTCGTTCGACCGGGCCAGCGCCGACAGCGCGAGGCCGAGTATCACCGATGCGACGCAGGTGGCGGCGACGGTGACGAACAGTTCGAGCGAGGCATTGTGCAGGATGACGGCGCCCCGCGTCGGGCCGTTCTTGCCGTACAACACGATCCCGACCATGACCGCCGACTGCACCACGGCCGCAGTGCAATACACGACGACCTTGGCCATCAGGTAGGCCGAAGCCGAAAGCCCGACCGCCTGCTCGCGGCGGAAGATCGGCCGCTCGCCGATCAGGTCGCGGATCGTCAGGGCGATGCCCATGAAGACGGCGCCGATGTTGAGTAGCACGAGTATTTCGCTGGGCTCGTCGGGGGCACTTCCCATCGGGTTGGGTATGCCGAAGCCGACGGTTCCCGGCACCGCCAGCGACAGAGCGCCCAGGATGAACGGCAGCAAGGCCAGGAACACCAGATAGCCGCGGTCCGAAAGGATCAGCCGCAACTGCCTGCGCACGATCGTCGAGAACTGGCGGCGCAAGCTGGTCTGCACCGGCTTGCCGAGGTCGGCAGGCTTGTCGACCTCCGCGGGTGCCGACGAACCACCCGTTCGGGCTTGGAAGCGCTGGTGGGCCATGTCGGGGTGAGCAGCGACATCGCTGAAGATGTCGGCCCAGTTGGTCGTACCCATCGCGGGCCCCACCTCGGCGGGTGCGCCGGAGAACGCCATCTTGCCGCCCGGTGCCAACAGCACGACCTGGTCGCACATGTCGAGGAAGGTCAGCGAATGGGTGACGACGAGTACGACGCGACCCGCGTCGGCGAGCTTGCGCAGCATCGTCATCACCTGCCGGTCCAGGGCGGGGTCGAGCCCGGAGGTCGGCTCGTCGAGGATCAGCAGCGACGGACCCGTCAGCAACTCCATCGCGACTGAGGCCCGCTTGCGTTGACCGCCGGAGAGCTTGTCGACGCGCGTGTTCGCGTGCTGGGTCAGTTCGAGTTCGTCGAGCACCTGCGCGACGATGTGGGAGCGGTCCACTTTGGAGGTGTCCGGCGGTAGCCGCAGTTCGGCGGCATAGTTCAGTGCCTGGTCCACGGTCAGTCGGCTGTGCACCACGTCGTCTTGCGGCACCATCCCGATGCGGCTGCGCAGCGATGCGTACGAGCCGTGAATGTCGTGTCCCTCGAACGACACTCGGCCTTGAGTGGGCCGGGTCGTTCCGCCGATCAGCTTCGCCAACGTCGACTTGCCTGCGCCGGAAGGGCCGATGACGGCCGTCAACGTGCCGGGCCGGGCGGAGAAAGCGATGTTGTCCAACAGGACGCGACCCTGCTCGATTGTCAGGGTGGCGCCCTGGACCTGCAGGCCGCCGGTGGGTGCCGTCGCGGTCGTCTGCCCGCGTCCGACGAGGGTGCCGCCGGTGAAGACGAGGTCGACATTGCCGATCGTCACGAGGTCGCCCTCACGCAGGGCTGACGACTCGACGCGCACACCGTTGACGAATGTGCCGTTCAGGGTGCCGGCGTCCCGGATCTCCATGCCGTCGGTTGTGGGGACGACGATCGCGTGGTGACGGGAGGCGAGGACGTCGTTCACGACGACGTCGTTGTCCGGGGTGCGGCCGACTGCGATCGTGCCAGGGGCCTTCGGGTGGCGCGGCGGGGGAACGCGGCGTGGGGTCGGTGCGCTGACGGTGGGTGGCGCAGTCTCGGCGGATGGCTGGTCGAGCGTGAAATGAATCGAGGGCCCGTCGGGTTCGCCGATGTTGATGATGCGACCGTCGCCCACATTGACGGTCGGCACGCGGCGACCGTTGACGAACATCCCGTTGAGGCTGCCGTTGTCGGTCGCCGTCCATGTGCCGTCGCTGCCGCACCGGATGAGTATGTGTGCCCGCGAGACAAGTGGGCCGGCGATGCGGACGTCGGCTTGCGGGTCACGTCCGATGACGATGTCGCGTCCCGGTTCGAAGGACCGTCGCGACGATGCGGACTGCACGTGAAGGATCGGCCCGCGCAACGGCGCAGCCGTGGCGTGGCTTCGCGCCGACATCGGGATCGCTGTTTGAAGGCAGGACATGACGGTCGTCGGCGTCTCCGCCATGGGGACGTAACGCCGGATCTCGGTCGAGGGCTCAACGGACATGCTCGAAACTCCTTGCTCGCGTCGCTGCTGAAGCGGTGAGCCAGAAGTTACGGGCGTTCGGTCGACGATTCGCGCTTGTGCGCACTAGCCGCACAAGCGGCGATTTTCGGCTTTAGCGCATTCTGCTCGCAGAAGAGCAGGGTGAGGCGCCGACCGCGTGGGCAGTCGACGCCTCACCCTGCGTCACAACGCGGCGTTCGACAGGTCCCCGCTTCCCGTCGTGCCGTCCGCGCCGCTGGATACCGACGGTGCCGCGCCGTCGGTCGGGGTCTCACGGAGGCAGAATCTAGCATCTTCTCCCAGGCCGTCCGCAAATCGCGTTGACGGGCCGGCTGCGTCGGCTCCCGATGCCGTGGCAGTACGAGGTGGCTTCTCTGCCGAGGGTTGCAGGCAGTACCGGCCGCTGTGACGGTCGGCGGCTCAATAGCGATGTGAACTGGTCTTTTGCCGATATTGAACGCACACGCAAATTATTGCAAGTCCACTTATGTGTTCGCTATCCCGAAAGCGAAGTACCGTCTTCATGCGCCCCGAAGGGCCGTGCGTTTTCTGGCTCGCAGTAAGGTCGTAGCAAATACTGGTCGTGCCGTTTTCTCGAATCGGGAGGAATTTGCTGCCGGAGCGCGTTGCTGTCACTTCGGTCCGTCAGGTGCCAGTTCGTCGAAGCGCGCGAGCGCGGCGTCGATGTCCTCCTCGTCGAACAGTTCGAGGTGACCGAGGGCATCGCCGGCGATGATCATCAGGCAGATTTCTCGCCACTCCGCGTCGAATCCGTACTGCGACGTCCCTCGAACGGTGTGGGTCACAACGGCTCCGCAGGAACTGATCCGATGGACCGTCTCGATGTGGATCTGCCCATCCGGCGTGACTTCCCTGCCCGCGCGAAGGTAA
>DATEIG010000802.1:0-9300 GCA_035279185.1 Mycobacterium sp. | reverse complement strand
GCGCCTGCGGCCAGGAACGAGAACCGGTCGCCGCGGGCCACCTCGTCGTCGTTGGCGAGCTGGACTGCCCGCAGTCCGAAGACGACGGGTGCAACCCCCGACAGGTAGAGCCATAAGGACGAGTAGATCGGCTCACCGGGGGTGGCCGCGGGAAGTACGGCGTGGTGGAACGGGATACCGTCGGCCGACGAAGCCAGCAGGAAATCCTGGTCGCGGTTCGGGCCGTGATAGTCGGGCAGCTTGATGCATGCGGTCCGGACCGCGGATCCTTGGGCCTGCGCCGAGCCGAAGCGGATGACCGCGCTGATCGGGGCATTCGGCCGCAACACCCGCGTGACGCCCGGCGCGCGGGTATCGGGGTCGATTGTGAGCCGTGCCCGGAACGTCGGCCCTGGCGCGGTGAACAGCCCGTCGCCCAGCACGCCGACTCCCCCCGCGAGTCCCGATAGCGTCGATGTCACAGCCGTCGCGGCGGTGTTCGTCATGAAGTGCCTTCCGTCGATGTCTCGGCGGGGAGTTCCCGGCGTCATCACAAGATCAAACCCGCGGCGGCACGGCGTCACACCCTCACTCCGCGAGCGCTCAGTCTGGTACGAAATTGCGGGCCGAAACCGTACAAGGCTGCGCGCTGGCGGCAGAAGGCGAGTCACATTCGCAACTTGGATCACTTGAGTAACAGCGTGGCTCCCGGGGATCGGCCCGCGGATCGCCTAATCTGCGGACATAATGGCGACCTTCACCACGGCGGCCCGGCGGACAACCGCCCTGGCAGCAGCGCTGTTCTTCGCGGCGACGCCCGCGCTGGCGAACGCCGAGCCCGATGCACCGGCCTGCCCGTATCAGGTCAGCACCCCGCCGGCCGTCGACTCCTCGGAGGTGCCGACGGCAGGCGACCCGCCTCAGCCGTTGGCCGTCCCGTCGGACCCCGTCGGCGGTGACGCCCTCGGCGGTTGCGGCGTGATCACCGCCCCCGGTACCCCGCCGCTGCCCAACGATGTGTCGGCGGAAGCCTGGCTCGTCGCCGACCTCGACAGCGGCGACGTCATCGCGGCCAAGGACCCGCACGGCAGGCACCGGCCCGCCAGCATCATCAAGGTGTTGGTGGCGATGCAGGCGCTGCGCGATCTGCCGATCCACAAGGTGATCGCGGGCACGGCCGACGACGCGGCCGCCGAAGGGACGAAGGTCGGCATCGGCGAGGGTGGGCACTACTCGATCCGCGACATCCTGCACGGCCTGCTCATGCACTCGGGCAACGACGCCGCGCACGCGTTGGCCATGCAGATGGGCGGCATGGACGCGACGCTGACGAAGCTCAACGACCTGGCGGGCAAGCTCGGCGGCCGCGACACCCGGGTGGCGACGCCGTCGGGTCTGGACGGGCCCGGCATGAGCACATCGGCCTACGACATCGGCCTGTTCTACCGGTACGCCTGGCAGAACCCGACTTTCGCCGACATCGTCTCCACCCGGTCCTTCGACTTCCCCGGTCGGGGCGACGCCGGTTATCCGGTGGAGAACGACAACAAGCTGCTGGAGAACTACCCCGGCGCGATGGGCGGGAAGACGGGTTACACCGATGATGCCGGGCAGACGTTCGTCGGCGCGGCCAACCGCGACGGCCGCAGGCTCGTCGCCGTCCTGCTGCGCGGCACCAGGCAGCCGATCGCGCCGTGGGAGCAGGCCGCCCATCTGTTGGATTACGGGTTCGCCACCGCGCCGGGGACGAAGGTGGGAACGCTCATCGAGCCGGACCCGTCGCTGGTGACGACACCTCAGGAAGCGGCGACGGGCGCGCCGCTGACGGCCGCTCCGGCGTTGCCTGCGGCCGACGCGCTGCCCGTCCGCGTGGGCGTCGCGTTCATCGGCACGGTCATCGTGTTCTGCCTGATCATGGGTGCCCGCTCGCTCAATCGGCGGCCGCAGCACCCGTAGGGCTGCGAACGGTCAGCGACGCCGGCTCAACCGGGTGAAGCCGAGAGCGCCGAGCGCACCGACGGCCGTCGCGGTGAGGACGCCCGCGGGTCCCAGCCCTTCGCGAACCTGCACCCGCGGGTTGATCACCGCGCCTGCGGGCGGCTCGACCGGGGCGGCCTCCATGTTCTCGCGGGCCGTCGCAGCCCACGCCGTCGCGAACAGAATCATGCGGGAGGTGATGTAGGCGAACACCATCAGGCCGAGAACGGGTCCGAACGTCGCACCCGCGGGCCCGTTCACCACCGTGCGCAGATAGATGGATGCCACCAGCTTGAAGATCTCGAAGGCGACCGCGACCATCAGCCCCGCTCGCGCAGCGCTGCGGAAGCTGAGCGGCTCACGCGGCAGCCGGGCGATCATCACGGTGAACAGCAGCCAGGAGATGAGCAGCGAGAGGGCGATCGACGCGACCCGCAGGCCGATGCTGACGCCCGGAAGATTCTCGAGCCCAAGCCATTCGACGACGCGCCGCATCAGACCCGAACTGCTCAGGGCGGACAGGGCGATCGTCAGCGCGATGGCGCCGAACAGGAAGACGATCGCGACGAGATCAGAGATCTTGGTCCGGATGAAGCCGTCGGTGTCGTGGCGGTGCAGCCCCCACATCTGGCTCAGCGCCTCGCGCAGGTTCGCCATCCAGCCCAGCCCCGCCCACGCCGCGGTGGCCAAGCCGATGATCCCGACAGAGGTTCGCGACTTGATGGCCGAATCCATCAGCTCGACCAACTGCTGACCGAGGTCGCCGGAGACGCTCGACCTGATCTTGTCGGTGATGTCGGCGAGGAGTTCGGGCTGGCTGGCCAGCACGAAGCCCGCGATCGCGAAGGCGACCATGATCATCGGGAACAGCGCGAAGATCGTGAAGTAGGTGATGCCTGCGGCGTAGAAGTCGCCCTTGCTGTCCTGATAGCGCTGCTGCGCGCGCATCACGTGGTCGAACCACTTGTACCGCGCGCGATAGCGGTCGAGGATGCCCGGTTCGGCCGGTTCGGTCATGGCGCCGACCTCCGATTGCGCTATTGCGGTTGCTGGAGAAAGCCTATGCGCTCATATACCCGCTTCAGCGTCTTCGCAGACACCTCGTTCGCGCGGGTGGCGCCTGCGGCGAGGATGCCCTCGAGTTCCGCGGTGTCGGAGAGCAACTCGTCGACCCTCGCCTTGATCGGGGTGACGAACTCCACCACCGCTTCGGCGGTGTCCTTCTTCAGGTCGCCGTAGCCGCGACCCGCATAGCCTTCGACCAGCTTGTCGATGTCGGTGTCGGTGACCGCGGACTGGATGGTCAGCAGGTTGGACACCCCCGGCTTCGCTTCGGGGTCGTAGCGGATTTCGCGTTCGCTGTCGGTGACGGCCGAGCGGATCTTCTTGGCCGTCGCGGAGGGGTCGTCGAGCAGGCTGATCAGCCCGGCATCGCTGGATGCCGACTTGCTCATCTTCGCCGTCGGATCCTGCAGGTCATAGATCTTCGCGGTGGCCTTCGGGATCATCGGTTCCGGGATGACGAAGGTGTCGGGGAAGCGGGAGTTGAAGCGTTGCGCCACATCCCGCGCCAGCTCGAGGTGCTGGCGCTGGTCCTCGCCGACGGGAACCAGGTTCGTGTCGTAGAGCAGGACGTCGGCCGCCATCAGCACCGGATAGGTGAAGAGGCCGACGGTGGTCGCGTCGCTGCCTTCCTTCTGCGATTTGTCCTTGAACTGGGTCATCCGCGAGGCCTGCCCGAACCCGGTGAAACAGCCCAGCACCCAGGTCAATTCGGTGTGCGCAGGCACGTGGCTCTGGACGAAGATCGTGGCTCGGAACGGGTCGACACCCATCGCGAGGTACTGCGCGGCCGTCGCGAGCGTGCGGCGCCGCAGCGCGGCCGGATCCTGCGGAAGCGTGATCGAGTGCAGGTCGACGACGCAGAAGTACGCGTCGAACTCGTCTTGGAGGCCCGCCCATTGCGCAACCGCTCCCAGCGCGTTGCCGAGGTGCAGGGAGTCAGAGGTCGGTTGCACGCCGGAGAAGACGACGCGCTCGGCTGGCTTGCTCATGATGGGTCGATCTTTCCACCCTCGTCATCCCCAGTCGCGCGGGGTCAACCGCTCGAGGACGCGAAGGAACGTCCGACGCTCATCGGCGCTGAGCTCGCCGAGCCACCGCTCCTCCCCGCGCTGGATCTCGTCCTGTACTGCGTCTTTGACGCGGCGGCCCGCGTCGGTGATCGCCAACAGCCGCGCCCGGCGGTCCTCGGGGTCGGGTCTGCGGTCGATGTAGCCGCCGCTCTGCAGCTCGTCGAGGGTGCCGATGATGCGGGTCTTGTCGGCGCCGATCGCCGTGGCGAGCGCGGCCTGCGTGCGTATCGACGACCTGTCCAACGCCGACAGGACGACATAACCCCACATCGTCAGGCCGTGGGCTTCGAGCACCGGTTCTTCGGCGGCGATCAGCTCCCGGACGAAAGGAGCGAGCATGGCGGCGAGGTCGGGGCGCCGTGCGGGTTCGGCTGCCATCGGCCCATGATAGGCATTGCGTTATCGTATGCTTGCACTTATCGTATGTGTATGCTTATTACTTCTGGTCTCGATCCCCTCCACCGCCTCGCCGTCCTGAAGTCGATCGAGATCGTGAACACCGTCGAGCCGGCGCAGTTCGATCTGCCGACACCCTGCGGCGGCTGGACCGTCCTCGACCTGTTGACCCATATGACCGTCCAGCACCGCGGGTTTGCCGCCGCAGCAAGGGGTTTCGGCGCCGATCCGCAGATCTGGCAGGTGGCAACCGTCACCGAGGCGGTGAGATCGGATCCGCGCGGCGCGTATGCGAAAGCGGCGCAGGATGTGCTCGAGGCGTTCGCCGTCCAGGGGTCAGCCGAAACCCTCTTCGCACTACCGGAATTCGGCGACGGCGCGGAATTCCCCGGCGCGATGGCGATGGCCTTCCATTTCGTCGACTACGTCGTGCACGGCTGGGACTTCGCGGCATCGCTCGGGATCTCGTACGAGTTGCCCACCGCCGTGGTGAAGGCCGTGTTGCCGCTGGTTCTCGCCGTGCCCGACGGTGATTTCCGCAGCATCGCCGGGGCGCCGTTCGCGCCTGCGCTCGAGGGGACCGGTGACGACGACTTCGACCGCATCCTGCGCCATCTCGGCCGCGATCCCGGCTGGCGTCAGCGGTATTCGACCGTCACCGGGGCGTGGTCGGACCAGCGCAGGGCGTAGGCGTCGGGTCTCCTGCAGGCACACCACGTCGGCCGCTCACGGTCAGCGGACTCACGTCGGCGAACTCTAATCGACCTCGTAGCGGAAACGGCGATGCAGCAGTTGCCGTGCCACTCCCACCAGCTCGCCGATCTCACCCCACGAGTAGCCGACAGCCCTGGCCGTGCGGATCGCGTCTGCGTAGCGCACGCGAGCGCGGTCGAGATCCCGGCGCGCCTCCCGCAGCTCCTGCCTGCACTCCCCTGTCGAGATCTCGCGGTGGATCGCCTCGAGGCTGTCATCATGCAGCGGCACGGGCTCCATGGCTTCGATTGATTCGAGCCACTCCTCGACTTCGCGCCGCTTGGCCGCGATGACGGGGTGGTTGGCCCACCAGGGCTCAGATACCTCAGCCGCCCCGTCAGTCCCGGCACCGGCAGCACCACTTCGATCCAAGCCGTCATCATCTGATGACGGCGTCTCGTCATGTGTCATCACTTGATGACGCTTTCAACCGGGTAGGTGGTTCCGCTCGGTGACGGATGTGACTGATGGTGCGGGCTTGCGATACCGCCGGTATCACCTTTACTGTCGGCACCATGACGCAGCGCGATCCGATCCACCTCGGCAGCGGCGAACCGATGCTGTTGCTGCATCCGTTCATCCTGTCCCAGAACGTGTGGAAACGTGTCGCACCGCTGATAGCTGACACCGGCCGCTACGAGGTCTACGCGCCCACCATGGTCGGCCACAACGGCGGTGCCCGCGGCCCTCTGCTGCTGGATACGGCGACGCTGGCCGACGACATCGAACGCCGCATGGATGCGCTCGGCTGGAGCACCGCACACATCGTCGGCAACTCGCTCGGCGGCTGGGTGTCCTTCGAGCTGGAGCGGCGCGGCCGCGCCCGCACGCTCACCGGCATCGCACCGGCGGGCGGCTGGAACCACTTCACCCCGGCGAAATTCGAAATCGTGGGGAAGTTCCTCGCCGCGGCGCCGGTGTTCGCCGTGTGCCGCGTGCTCGGCAAGCGGGCCGCGAAGTTCCCGTTCGCCCGCCAGCTCGCCTACCCGGCGGTCGCCGCGACCCCGGACGTCCTCAGCGACGACGACATCCTCGAACTCATCGACGACGCGGGACACTGCTCGGCCTACTACCAGATGCTGGTGAAATCGCTGACCCTGCCGGGCCTCCTGGAATTGGCGAAGACGCGCACGCCGACGCACCTCGCGATCTGCGAGAAGGACCGGGTGCTGCCGACCCCCCGCTACACCCGGCTGTTCACCGAACAGCTCCCGAAGAACACCAAGGTGACGATGCTCGACGGCGTCGGCCACGTCCCGATGTACGAGGCGCCACAGCGGATCGCCGACGTGATCACCGGCTTCGTCGACGAGTACGCCCACCCGAAGGCGGGCTAGCCCGACTAGCTCGTGACGGGCTGTTCCGTCACGCTTTCCAGTGTCTCGTTGAGCGTCTTGCTCGGCCGCATCACCGCAGTGGTCTTCTCCCGATCCGGGTAGTAGTAGCCACCGATATCCACCGAGTCACCTTGCACCTCAGTCAGTTCCGACACGATCGCGTCCTCGTTGTCGGACAGCGCCTTGGCCAGCCCTGCGAAGTGGTCGGCGAGTTCCTTGTCCTCGGTCTGCTCGGCGAGCTCCTGCGCCCAGTACATCGCGAGGTAGAACTGGCTGCCGCGGTTGTCCAGCTCACCGGTCTTGCGCGACGGACTCTTGTTGTTGTCCAACAGCTTTCCGATTGCGGAGTCCAGGGTCGTGCCCAGCAGTTCGGCGCGCTTGTTGCCGGTCTTGCGGCCGAGGTCCTCGAAACAGGCGCCCAGCGCGAGGAACTCACCGAGTGAATCCCAGCGCAGGTGGTTCTCTTCTACCAACTGGTGCACGTGCTTGGGAGCCGATCCGCCCGCGCCGGTCTCGTACATGCCGCCGCCCGCCATCAGAGGGACGATGGACAACATCTTGGCGCTGGTGCCCAACTCCAGGATCGGGAACAGGTCGGTCAGGTAGTCGCGCAGGATGTTGCCCGTCGCGGCGATGGTGTCCTGGCCGCGGGTCACCCGCTCGAGCGTGTACCGCATCGCCCATACCTGCGGCATGATCTGGATGTGCAGGTCCTCGGTGTCGTGGTCCTTCAGGTACGCCTTCACCTTCTTGCGCAGTTCCACCTCGTGCGGGCGCTCGGTGTCGAGCCAGAACAGCACGGTCATCCCGGAGGCACGGCCTCGGTTGACCGCCAGCTTGACCCAGTCCTGGATCGCGGCGTCCTTGACGATCGGCATGCGCCAGATGTCACCGGTCTCGACGTTCTGCGTCAGCAGCACCTCGCCGGTGTCGATGTCGACGATGTTCGCGACGCCGTCCTCGGGGATCTCGAACGTCTTGTCGTGTGAGCCGTACTCCTCGGCCTTCTGCGCCATCAGGCCGACGTTCGGCACGGTGCCCATGGTCGTGGGATCGAACTGGCCGTTGGTCTTACACCAGTTGATCATCTCCTGGTACATCCGGGAGAACGTCGACTCGGGGTTGACCGCCTTGGTGTCCTTGGTGCGCCCGTCGGCGCCGTACATCTTCCCGCCGAGCCGAATCATCGCGGGCATCGACGCGTCGACGATCACGTCGCTGGGCGAGTGGAAGTTCGTGATGCCCCGCGCCGAGTCGACCATCGCCAGCTCGGGTCGGTGCTCGTGGACGGCGTGGATGTCCTGGATGATCTCCTCGCGCTGCGACGCGGGCAACGCTTCGATCTTGTCGTAGAGATCGGACATTCCGTTGTTGACGTTGACGCCGAGTTCGTCGAGCACCGCCTGATGCTTGGCGAACGCGTCCTTGTAGAACGTCTTGACCGCGTGTCCGAACACGATCGGATGCGACACCTTCATCATCGTCGCCTTGACGTGCAGCGAGAACATCACACCGGTCTTGTAGGCGTCCTCGATCTGCTGTTCGTAGAACTCCACGAGCGCTTTGCGGCTCATGAACATGCTGTCGATGATGTCGCCGTCGTCGAGCGCCACTTCCGGCTTGAGGACGATCTCCTTGCCGCTCTTCGTCTCGAGCACCATCTTGACCTTGCGGTCCTTGTCGAGCGTCATCGACTTCTCGCCGTGGTAGAAGTCGCCGCCCTTCATCGTCGCGACGTGCGTGCGCGACGCCTGCGACCACTCACCCATGCTGTGCGGATGCTTGCGCGCGTACTCCTTGACGGCCTTGGGCGCGCGACGGTCCGAGTTGCCCTCGCGCAGCACAGGATTGACCGCGCTACCGAGGACCTTCTGGTAGCGCTCCTTGATCTCCTTCTCCTCGTCGTTCTTCGGCTCGCCCGGGAAGTCGGGCAGGTCGTAGCCCTTCGCCCTCAACTCCTTGATCGCGGCCACCAGCTGCGGCACGGAAGCGCTGATGTTCGGCAGCTTGATGATGTTGGTCGACGGATCGTGCGTGAGCTCACCGAGCCGGCCCAGGTTGTCGGGAACCTTCTGCTCGTCAGACAGGCGGTCGGAGAACTCGGCAAGGATGCGTGCGGCCACCGAGATGTCGCTGGTCTCGACGTTGATGCCGGCAGGCTCGGTGAACGTGCGGATGATCGGCAGAAAGGCGTAGGTCGCCAACAGCGGCGCCTCGTCCGTCAGCGTGTAGATGATCGTCGGCTTGTCGTCGCTCATGTGGTCTCTCCCGGCCTCGGCGTGAGCTATCAGTATCGCGTCGGTTACGAACCTACGCGTGCCTACGTCCGCCAGAAGATGGGGGCTTTTGCCCCATGTGCGCAGCGCCGCCGCGGGTCGAGAATTCAGGCGTCATGATCACCCAGTAGCAGCCATGACCTGGCATGCGATACGCTTCTGATCGGTCATGAGCGCCAGCGTCAAGCCCCGGCTTGCTGGCCGGCAACCCTCCAACCGCGGTGGGGTGCCCCGGGAGACGACCAGGTTGAGTAGCTGCTGGGACATTTCACAGCAGACAGCTACACGGCAAGCGCGGGTCCGCCGGAAACGGACCCCCACAGAACAGATGGAGGTCCATTTCCTATGAGCACGCCAGAAGATCCGACGGCCAACTGGTCATTCGAGACCAAGCAGGTCCACGCCGGCCAGACACCCGACGCCGCCACCAACGCGCGGGCGCTGCCG
>DATEIG010000801.1:0-3956 GCA_035279185.1 Mycobacterium sp. | reverse complement strand
CGGAAGCGACCAGATCGTCGAGCGCGCGACGCAGGTCGCCCGCGTTGGTCAGTCCTCCGCGTTCCAGGTCGAGCGCTCCGGTGATGTAGGTCCAGCCCGCGTTGAGCTCGCCGATCAAATTGGTCGCGGGCACCCGCACGTCGTTGAAGAAGGTCTCGTTGGTTCGGTACCCAGACCAGGCGTACAGCGGGTGGATGTCGACGCCGGGGCTGTCGACGGGCACCGCGATCACCGAGATGCCTCGGTGCCTCGGTGCGTCGGGATCGGTTCGCACGCAGAGCCATTCGTGTGTCGAACGCTGCGCACCGCTGTTCCAGATCTTCGACCCCGTGATCACCCACTCGTCGCCGTCGCGCACCGCGCGGGTCCGGAGGCCGGCCAGGTCGGTTCCCGCGTTGGGCTCGGAGTAGCCGAGCGCGAACACGATCTCGCCGCGCGCGATGCCGGGCAGGAACTCCTTCTTGTTCTGCTCGGTGCCGTGCCGCATGATCATCGGCGCGATCGACGTCACGGTGAGGTCCGGGCCGGGCACACCGGCGTACTCGAACTCCGCCATCAGCAGGTGCTGATACACCGGGCCGAGACCCAGACCGCCGTACTCCTGCGGCCAGTTCAGGCCGAACCATCCCCTTTCGCCGATCTTGCGGCGGAAGGCCGTCAGCTCACCGCCCTGGAACTCGAGGCCGTGTGCGGCCATCTCCGCGCGAAGCTCGCCCGTGACGTTCTCGTCGAGAAACTGCCGTACTTCGGCGACCCACGCCCGCTGCTCGTCGTCGAGCTCGAAATCCACGCAGGCGACACTATCGAGAAGTTGTCTACGACGGCTGCCGAATCCGGTACGCCGGGCCGCGACGGTTCGGTCGACTGCGCAGGGGTAGACGCGTGCCCGACGTTGCGGCCCTACGCATCGCGGCGTCGGGCGAGCCGGGCCCTGACTGTCTCGAGGACACTCCAGCCGACCAGCGTGCCCAGTGCGATCGAGAAGATCGCGGCGACGCTGGTGCCGAGCGTCGAGATGTCCTGGCCTTGGCCCGCAACGGCCTCACCGAGCGACTGGAAACTCAGCGAGCCGGGCACAAGCGCCCAGAACGCCGCGAGCATCATCACGATCGCGGGGGGTGATGTCTTGATCTGGGCGGCGACCATCGCGAACGGCACGACCAGGAACGCGCCGACGGCTCCCGAGTGCGTCGGCGACAGGAACAGGCCGCCGACCTGCTGACCGATCAGCGCAACACCGACGGCCAGCCCAAGCCACAGCAGCGATCCCTTTGGCGCCGACAGATAGATGTACAGCCCGATCGCGATCACCACGACGGCGACGTACAGCGACCATGCCCCCATCTGCGGCGACGGCGGCTGCGGCTCGACGCGGCCTGCCACGTGGATGCCCAGCCCGACACCGAACACGAGCAACATCAGTTGCGTCACACCGTAAATGAGTCTGCTCGCGCCGCTGATCACCTGCGCGCTGGCCAACTCCATCGCCGCGATCGTCAACGCGAGGCCGGGCAGGATCGCCACCAGCGGCGGGCTGATCACCCGCAGCAGGCCGTCGTTGGCCGCATCGGCGACGAACCACGTCGCCAGCATCGTGACGATCATCGCCGCGAGGGTCGGCAGCACGGCGGTCAGCGTCGGAAACGGTCTGCCGAGGATGACGATGACGCCGACCACCGCGCCCAGGAACACATAGCCCCACAGCGACGCCCACGTCGGATTGATCACCATGCCGAAGCCGAGTGTGGTGATCACATACCCGACGACAGTGGTGACCGGCCCGAACCGCGGCTTCATGGTGCGGGCGGCGGCCGCCTCTCGAACCGCGTCAGCGGGTGTGATCGCGCCGACCTCGGCCAGCTCGGCGATCGCGTCGATGCGGCCCGCCAGGTTCAGCTGCGTCGTCGGGCTGACGACGGTCTCGACCTCGTAGGCGATGGTGCCGACCTGGACGACGAGTGCGGTCGGCAACACCACGATGCGGACGGTCTGCCGGGTGTACTGCTCGGCGATCGCGATCAGCCGCGCCCGCACGAGCTGCGCGGGTTGCTCGCATTCGATCAGCGCGATGCCGAGCTCGCGCAGCATCGCGGCGATCTCCGCGTCGTCGTGGTCCTGCCCCTCGGCAAGCGCCTCGGGAATCTCCTTGCGGATCGACTGCAGCAGCCGACGTCGCCTGTCGCTCATCGGCTTCCTTGCAGCGGCGTCGTCGGGAACGGCATTCGGTCGCGATCGGGTGCGAGCGGCGTGGCCGCAACACCGACGGCGAAGGCTGTCAGGTGTCCGACCTCGGTGAAGGTCGGACGCGCGGCGACGTTGACGGCGAGCGCGCCGAGTCCCGTGAGCCGGCTGCGCGTGCGCCACGGCGACCGGACATACGCCGTCAACGCGCCTGCGACACCGAGGACGAAGTAGCTGACCCCGACGTCGCGCGCGTCGACGAGACGCCTCGGCGCCCGACCCCGGCGAATCAGCAGCCGCAGGTAGCTCTGCCCCACGTACGTGCCGATGACGTGGGCGCCGACACCGACGAGAAGCCAACGCCACCAAGCCAATCGGCGCTCAGCGGGGGCGACGACACCGGCGAAGACCGGCACGTAGGGCCACCACTTGCGGTCGTCGAGCCAGAACAGGCTGGCCGCCAGTACGCGCGAGGGCTCGTTGTCGAGGCGTCGCAGGTTCGTCGAGTACGTCCGCTGGATCTGCTTGGCCTTGCGCCGGCCGGCCGACCGCTGGATGCGCGTCGTGACGAACAGAATCGCCAGCCAGATCCAGCTGAGCGGCGCCGCCTTCATGTGGTCAAGGTAACCGAGCCCCGCTCTGGCGATCGGGTCGCATCGCCAGTCACTTCAGTAACCGGAGCGGAGCCGTAGTCGTTCTGAGAACGTGATACCGCCGGCGATGCCCCGTGCCCGCGACCTGCTGATGCATCACATGCGGTATCGCACTTTGAGAACGACCACGGCTCCTTTCTTGTGACGGGTGTGACTGAGCCGGTAGAAATCGTGTCGGGACCCCATAGGCGATCGCGTTACCGTCATGAGGTGGAGCACCCCTACACCTACCGCCTCGAGTGGTCTTCGCCCTCGTATTTGGCCCGGTGTCTCGAGATCGACAGCCTTCTCGCGGTCGCCCCGACGGCCCAGCAAGCGCTCGAGCGCCTCGAAGAGCAGGTGCACAAATGGCTGCAGGAAAACGAGGAGTTCGGCGAGCCGGCGCCAAAACCGTTGTCCGAGCGCGACTTCAGCGGACGCTTCATGGTCCGGACATCGCGTTCACTGCACGCGAGGATGGCGATGGAAGCCATCGAGCAGGGCGTTTCGCTCAACCAGTGGGTGGTGCAGAATCTGGCCGGTCGCAAGCCCAGCCTGGACTGGTAGCCCGGCGAGGTCAGCTGATCGCGCCGTTGATCACCGGCTTGGCGATCATGCCCTTCTCCACACCCCACTTGGCGGCGATCGCCTTGTACTCGCCGGTCGACATCACGTGCTCCAGCGCCTGCCTCAGCGACTCGGCCAGCGGCGAACCCTTCTGCACCGGCCAGCCGTACGGCGCGGTGTCGAAGATCTCCCCCGCCGGCTCCAGGGCACCGTTGCTGCCCTTGATGGCGAATCCCGTCACCGGCGAATCGGCGGACATCGCGTCGATCTCGCCGTTGATCACCGCCGCCGTCAGTTCGTCCTGTCTCGCGTAGACGACGGCCTCGACCGGCGGCAGGCCCGCGGCGACGCACTGGTCGCTCTTCGCAGGGACCTCGACCGTCTCGTGCGTCGACCCCGGCGTCATCCCGATGCGCAACCCGCACGCCGCGTTCGGGTCGATGCCGCGTCCGGTGCGCTGCGCCCACAGCGTGCCTGCTTCGTAGTAGGTGACGAAGTCGACCTGCTCCTGACGCTCGAGCGTGTCGGTGAACGACGACATCCCGACGTTGATCTCGCCGCGCTGCACCGTCGGGA
>DATEIG010000800.1:0-3986 GCA_035279185.1 Mycobacterium sp. | reverse complement strand
AGCACCTCACGGTCACTGCATAGACCCGTCGCCGGTGGACTGAGGATCGACAAGCGCCGCTAACCGACCTGCGCCACCACGAAGATCCGGCGGAACGGGTAGAACGTCCTGCCGTCGGGTCGGCGCGGGTAAATCTCGTCGAGTATCGGGATGAGCTGCTGACGGAACTGCTGCCACGCCTCCGGTGACAGCAGGTCGATCACCGGCCGCAGCGCGGTGCCCGTCATCCACTCGAGCACCGGGTGCTCGCCGGTCAGGTCCTGGATGTAGGTGGTCTCCCATGCGTCCACCCGGCAGCCGGCGTCGGTGAGCAGCCCCGCGTACTCGGCGGCGGTGCTGACCCGGTCGGGCTCGGGAAAGGGCATGTCGCGCAGCCTGTTTGCGAACGGCTCTCGCCGTGCGACCGTGCGGACGGCCTCGTGCGACGGCGTGTTGAAGCTGCCCGGCATCTGCACGGCGATCCACGAACCCGCCGCCAGCTGCTCCGCCCAGCGGACCAACAGGTCGCGGTGCCGGGGCACCCACTGCAGGGTCGCGTTGCTCACCACGACGTCGGTGTCGGGTTCGGGTTCCCACGAGGCGACGTCGCCAACATGGGCGTCCACTCCGCGTTCCCTCGCGGATTCGACCATTTCCGGCGAGCTGTCCAAGGCCTCGATCACCGCATCGGGCCAGCGCTCGGCGAGCGTGGCGGTGAGATTTCCCGGCCCGCACCCCAGATCAACCACGCGCCGCGGATTCTCGGCGGCGATCCGCGACGTCAGGTCGAAGAACGGTCGGGCGCGGTGGTCGGCGAAAGCGAGGTAGACGTCCGGATTCCACATGGCACACAGTGTTGCACCCGCGGGTTCACAGATGTTTCGCAGCAACGGAACAGCCGCACCTCCAGCCCCGTCGGGCACGGTGATCGGCATGAGCGCCCTCACCGACAGACGCCCGCAGATTCTGCTGGGTGTGCTGATCGTGGCGACCGCGGCGCTGTACCTGTGGAATCTGTCGGCGACCGGCTACGGCAACCTCTTCTACGCCGCAGCGGCGCAAGCCGGTTCCCGCAGTTGGTCGGCATGGTTTTTCGGCTCCCTGGACGCCAACAACTTCATCACCGTCGACAAGCCGCCCGCCTCGCTGTGGGTCACCGGCCTGTCCGTCCGGCTGTTCGGGATGAACAGCTGGTCGGTGCTGGCTCCGCAGGCGGTGATGGGCGCTGCGTCGGTCGCGGTTCTGTACGCCGCCGTGCGCCGCGCGTTCGACGGTGGCCGGGCGGGAAGCGCCGCAGGCCTGCTCGCCGGCGCAGCCTTGGCATGCACCCCCGCCGCGGCGTTGATCTTCCGCTTCAACAACCCCGACGCCCTGCTGGTTCTCCTTCTCACGGCTGCGGCGTACTGCACCATCCGCGCTGTCGAGACGGCATCCTGGCGTTGGCTCATTCTGGTCGGAATCGCGATGGGCGCAGCGTTTTTGACCAAGATGCTGGAAGGCTTCCTCCCTCTGCCCGCCTTTGCCGCGACGTATTTTCTTCTGGCTCCGACGAGTTGGCGCCTGCGGCTGCTGCATCTGCTCGGCGCCGCAGGCGCGCTGGTCGCCGCCGCAGGCTGGTGGGTAGTGGCTGTGCAGCTCGTTCCTGCGACAGCGCGGCCCTACATCGGCGGGTCGACGGACAACACCGTGATGCAGTTGGCCGTCGGCTACAACGGCATGACGCGCATCCTGGGCCGCAACAGAACTCATGCAATCGAGGTCTCCGCACCGGCGACGGGCCACGGGTGGTCGCGGCTCGGCGGCAACGCCGGACTCGGGCGGCTGTTCACCGCCGAGATGGCCAACGAGATCTCCTGGCTGCTGCCCGCGGCGCTGCTCGCCATCGTCTTCGGGCTGTACCTGGTCGCGCGCGGCACGCTGAGTCGAGGCGAGAAGGCGGCGCTGACGATGTTCGCCGGCTGGCTGCTCGTGAGCGGGCTGGTGTTCAGCTACATGAGCGGCATGGTGCACCCGTATTACACCGTGGCGATGGCACCCCCGGTGGCCGGTCTCGTCGGTGTCGGCATCGTCTGGGGATGGCGCCGCCGCGCGAGCTGGGACGGGCGCGTCGCTCTGTCGGCAATCACGGCGTCGACTGCCGTCTGGTCAGCGGTCCTGTTGGAGCGCAACGGCTTCGGTCCGCAGTGGTTGCCGTTGGCCCTGAGTGCCACCGCAGCCGCGGCGGCCGTTGCGGTGCTCGTGCTTGGTTCTCGTCGGGCGGCCGTGGGAGCCGCCGCCCTCGGCGTGTTCGCCGCTGTCGGCGGCGCTGCGGCCTTTTCGATCGCCACCGCGGCCACCCCTCACCAGGGCTCGATCCCGACCGCACTGAAAAAGGGGGCCGCCCAGGTCGGCAACTGGACCGGCGATGAATCCACCAACACCGACCTCGCCGGTGTCCTCGCCGGTACGCACACGGAGTGGTCGGCGGCGACGAACGGATCGCAGTCGGCCGCGGCGTTGGAGGTCTCGTCCGGGACGTCGGTGATGGCGATCGGCGGATGGAGTGGCGACCCGGTGCCGACGCTGCAAGCGTTCATCGACGACGTCCACGCGGGCAAGATCGCCTACTACGTCGAGGCCGGACGCGGCGGCCTGTCGCCGGACAGCGGACATGGCGACGTCATCTTCGGTCACACCCGAAGCGCCGCCCACACCCGCGAGATCGCCCAATGGGTGGCCGCTCACTACCGCGGCACGGTCATCGGCGAATCAACCGTGTACCGCCTCACGTAGCGGCGGCGGACGTACCATCGGGGCCGTGTCCTCTCCCCAGCCGCCCAGTGCAGAGCCGGTTGATCCACCACCCCTCCCGGTCCCCGACGTCCCCGGCGCCGACGCGACCGCGCGCGGCCTTCCGCGTCGCGTTGACCTCACCCTCCGCCAGCGCCTGATCGTCGACTCGTCGGCAATCGCCGACCTCGGTCTGCGGACCGCGCTGGCCTCCGTCGTCGGCGCCGCAATGGTGCCTCAGGTGGCGTTGTCGGCGTTGAACGGATCGGGAGCCAGAGACCAGCGCGAGGCGCTGCGGTACTACGCCGAACTGGGTGCGACCAAGGACCCAGAGCGCGTGTTCCCGACCCCGGCCGAGGCGCCGAGGATTTCGTCGCGTCCGGCCAACCCCGTCGCGGAGTGGATGGCAAACGGCCGCGTCCACAACATCCGGTTCAACAGCAGCTTCCAGGCGATCAACCCCGCGATGCGTGACCGGTGCAATTCCTATCAACGCAACAACGTCGTACACGCCCAACACTGGCGCCACGATGACGGACCCCACCCCACGCTGTGTGTGATCCACGGCTTCATGGGGTCCGCCTACATGTTCAACGGCCTGTTCTTCTCGCTGCCGTGGTTCTACCGGTCGGGCTACGACATCATGCTGTACACGCTGCCGTTCCATGGTCGGCGGGCCGAAAAGTATTCTCCCTACAGTGGTTACGGTCTGTTCGCCAACGGGGTTGCCGGTTTCGCGGAGGCAATGGCACAGGCGGTGTACGACTTCCGCTCGCTGATGGACTACCTGGAGTTCACCGGCGTGGACCGAATCGCACTGACGGGCATGTCGCTCGGCGGTTACACGTCGGCGTTGATCGCGTGCGCAGACGATCGCATCCAAGCCGTCATACCCAACGTTCCCGTCGTCATGCCGGAGAAACTGGTCGACGAGTGGTGGCCCGCCAACATGCTGGTCGCGCTCGGCGACAAGCTCAGCGACACGACCGACGAATTGCAAACGGCCGCAGCGATGTTCCACTCACCGCTGAACTATCCGGCGCTGGTGCCGAAGGATCGCCGGCTGATCATCGCGGGTCTCGGCGATCGGCTCGCGCCGCCCGAGCAGGCGGAGGCGCTGTGGGAGCACTGGGACCGCTGCGCGTTCCACTGGTTCCCCGGCAACCACATCCTGCACGTCAGCCAGCCGGATTACCTGCGCAGGATGACGCGCTTCATGCGTGACTTCATGTTCAGCT
>DATEIG010000799.1:0-5901 GCA_035279185.1 Mycobacterium sp. | reverse complement strand
CGTCGGACCGATTCGACACCCTCGCCAAGAGGTTGACCGCGCACGACGAACTGGATGAACTGATCGGTGCCGTCACCGCGACACGGGACGCGGTCTCGCTCGCGAGCGATCTCGTCAGCGAGGGTGTTCCCGCGAGCGTGGTCAAGAGCCCGCAGGAGCGGATCGACGGCGACCCGGATCTCGCCCGCATGGGGTTGTTCCCGACCGTGACGCACCCCGACATCGGCGAAGTCCGTGTCGAGGGGGTGCCCATGACGTTCTCGGCGACGCCGTGGGAGATCGAAACCGGCGCCCCGAAACTGGGCCAGCACAACCGCGAGATCCTCGGCGATCTCCTCGGACACGACGATGCGTCGCTGGCCGACTGGACGAGGCGAGGTGTGATCTGAGCGCCTTGGCTGACGTCAGAATCGTCGAGATCAGCGGGCAGTACACGCCTGTGGCGGGCCGCGTACTCGCCGAACTGGGCGCCGACGTCATCGTGGTCGAGCCTCCCGCCGGTTCACCGCACCGGCGTCGCCCGCCCTTCGTCGACGACACGCCGGGCACCGACCGCAGTCTGCGCTGGTGGGCCGGGAACGTCGGAAAGCGCAGTGTCACTGTCGATCTGGAATCGATCGACGGAGTACGAGCGCTTCAGCGCCTGATCGAAACCGCCGACATCGTGCTCGCAGGCGACGTCTCATACGCCGACGGCGCAATCGATTACCGCGACCTCGCCGTCGGTCAACCGCAACTCATCTGGGTCGCGGTCACCCCGTTCGGGGTGACAAGCGCGCGGGCCGCCGAACCCGTCACCGACCTGACGATGCTCTCCGGCGGCGGACCGGTGTGGAACTGCGGCTACGACGACCACACGATCCCCCCGATGCGCGGCGCCGGTGATCAGTCCGCGAACGTGGGCGGCCTGTACGGGGCCATCGGCGCGCTCATCGCGCTGGCTCACCGCGATCACACCGGCAACGGCCAACTCGTCGACGTCAACGTCACGGCGGCCTGCAACGTGACCTGCGAGCAGACCACCTACCACTGGCTTGTCACCCAGGTCGCCTGCCTGCGCCAGACCGGGCGGCATGCGTATCCAACTCCGAGCTCTCCCGTCCAAGTACGGTGCGCCGACGGTCATTACGCCACCACGGGGGTGCTCCCGCGCAAGCCCGAGGACTTCGGTCGGTTGATCGAATGGCTGTCGGAGCTCGGTCTTTCCGAGGAACTGCCCGAGGTCTTCTTCCTGGAGATGGCGGCGGGCCGTGCCGAACCCGTCGACCTCGCGGCAATCGGTGAGGACGACGAGACGACGGCGATCTTCAGCGCGGCGCGCGATGCCATCACGCTGATCGCGTCGCGGCTGCCTGCCAAGGAGTTCTTCATCGTGAGCCAGCGACGCGGGTTCCCGGCGGGCGCGATCCTCGCGCCGCACGAGGCCTTCGACGACGCGCACATGGTGGAGCGAGGGATGCACGTGCCGGTGGCGCATCCCGAACTGGGCCGCACCGTCGTCCACCCCGGGGCGCCGTACCTCTTCAGCGCCGACGCAACCGCCGCACCACCCACCCGCGCGCCGCTGCTGGGTGAGCACAACGCGATCCTGGACGAGCTCACGACGTGACGGCGCAGCATCGCCTCACCCACATCGGCCTCTGTGTGCGCGACATCGAGGTGTCCGTGGAGTTCTACTGCGCCGCACTCGGTTTCACGAAGGTCGGTGAGCTCCGCGTGGACGACGAGGCCTCGGCCCGGCTGCTCGACGTCGCCGGACTGGTACTGGACCTGGTGTATCTGCAGCGCGACGACTTTCGGCTCGAACTCCTCGGCTATGAACAACCCGGTACGACGGGCGACGCCGAACCCCGAGCGATGAACAGCCTCGGATTCACCCACCTGTCCTTCCGCGTCGACGACATCGATGCCCTCGCCAGGACCGTCGTCACGCACGGCGGCCGACTGCTCGCGGATCGCACGGTGTCGTTCGGGGGCGGAAACCGGGGGATGATGCTCACCGACCCCGACGGGAACCTGATCGAGCTGATCGAGCGCATCCGCGCAGCCGACTAGTCAACTAGTCAGAATTCGTTCGATTGTTCACCCCGGTGATAGAGTACCGGGGTGCCCGCGACCAGCGAGTTGATGTACTCCCCCTTCTCCAGGGCGGTCTTCGACGACCCGTATCCGGTGTACCGCAGGTTGCGCGACGAGGCCCCGGTCTACCGCGATCCCGAGCAACGCTGGTGGGTGCTGTCGCGCTTCGCCGATGTCGCCGCGGCGCTGCGCGACTGGGAGACCTACTCGTCGAAGAGAGGCCCCGCGCCGGAGAACCCGGACGACGACGGCCGGAAGTACTCCGTCATCTCGATGGACCCGCCTCGGCACGACCGCATCCGCGGGGTCCTGAAGGGATTCTTCACTCCCCGAGCCGTCGCCTCATTGGAGGGCGCCCTGCAGTCGGTGGTGAACCATCACCTGGATCGACTGAAGCCCGGCACGACCGTCGACGCCATGGAGGCCTTCGCGTTCTCCGTGCCCACCGACGTCATCGGTGACCTTCTCGGGGTACCGCACGCCGACCGCGAACAGCTGCGTGTGTGGTGGGAGGCGTTCCTCACCCGTCACGAAGGCGAGGTGGCGATGCCGCAGACCGCGATCGAGGCGAACCGCAAGATCAGTTCCTACATCGGCGATTTGATCGAGGCGCGTCGCACCGAGCCCGGTGACGACCTCATCAGCATCGTGCTGCAGGCCACGTTCAACGACCCCGAGGTCGGTGAGGATCGCGCGCTGACACCGCACGAGGTCCTGATGTTCTGCAACCTGCTGTCCGCCGCCGGTTCGGAGACCACGCAGAAGCTGATCTCCAACGGCTTGGTCGCGATGCATGACCATCCCGATGAATGGCAGCGAATCGTCAACGACCACAACCTCATTCCCGCCGCGGTCAATGAGGCGCTGCGCTACGACACCCCGAGTCACTGGGTGGCCCGCACCCTCACCAGGCCCGTCGAGCTGCACGGCGTCACCATGGACGCCGGCGACTGGGTGCTGTTGCTGCTCGGAAGCGCCAACCGCGACGAGCGCCGCTACGACGACCCCGACCGGTTCATCCTCGACCGGCCTCGCGGTACCGACGTCTATTTCGGCTGGGGTATCCACATCTGTCTCGGACAGTGGCTGGCTCGTCGCGAAGCCCAGATGGTGTTCGAGTACGTGGCCAAGAAGTTCCCGCGCTACACCGTCGGTGCGCACGAGCGGGTGCTCACCGCGACCGTGCGCGGCTACACCAGCGTGGAGATGACGCTGCAGTGACGCGGGCAACTTCCCCCGTGCATGCCGCAGCGCAGGAGAACGAGTCGGTCACGCGAGTTCGTACACGTCGTATGTGAGGGTTTCTTTCTGGGCCTTGCCCTTCGCGACGCCGAGTATGCGCGTCAACCACTCGTATCTGTCGTCTCCGGTCTCGAAGTACATCGACGAGTAGACGTCGCCGGTGTGGGCATTCATCCGCCCGAGGTAGCTGACGAAAATTGTTGCTCCGTCATCGGTCGCGAGCGTCAGCCGCGCGTCCACCAGCACTCTGCCGGACGGCTCGACGAAGGCCCAGTCCGCTGCGGCACGTCCTTTCAGCGACGCGCGCAGGCGGTCACCCTCGAAACGGGCCGTGACGATCTCGCCGATCATGCGATTGCCCGTCACGCCCGACGATACCGAGATCGGTTGTGCGAGGGCATATGTGACATGACAGAGCGGACGGAGTTCCGCGGCGGTCTCAGGCATGCTCGACGAATTCAATGACCGCGCCGTGGCAGGACTTCGGATCGGCGACCAGCCGGTGGGCGTCACGTTCGGCGATCAGCACGCCGTGGTCGACGAGATGCGCCTCGGCGGCCGCGAGATCCGCCGTCTCGAAGACGCACGAATGGATTATCTCGCCGTTGGCTGCCAGGTCTCGAGCGGCCACGGTATCGGCGTCGACCGGATTCACCAGTTCGACGGTCGTGTTCGTGCCGAGTGTCAGCCGGCGGCGCCGCGCACCGGCCGATGTCTCGTCGCCGACGACAGTTGCCCCCAACGCGGAGTAGATCGACGTCGCGCGGTCGAGTTCCTGCACGACGACGCCGACGCGCCAGCCGATGATGCCGAGCGGATGCTCACGCCACGCCCGGTTCGACCAGCCCGAGGCGAACCGCGGGTCCTCCCATACGCCGGGGACACCGAGCGGACCCGGCTTCGACGTCACGAAGGGCATGAATTCGAGCTGGCCTGCTGTGTCTTTGGGGTGCGTGAACACCGGGCTCATCGGCTGCGCCGCGATCGCGTCGCGGTCGGAGCCCGCGAGCCCGAAGCAGCGAACGCCCGCAGCGGTCAGCGCGTCGTACACATCGGCGGGCGCACTGTTGACGAAGTAGGCGGCTGCATGCAGGTGGGGACCGAATCGGGTGAGGAACTTGCCCAGCGGTAGCTGAGCACCCTCCCCGGTCGGTTCCATCACGTCGATGGCGAGGTCGGCGATTGCGACCATCGAGGCCCACCGCTTCTCCGCGTCGAGCCATTGGTCGACGAACACGTCGACTGCACCGAAAACCGTTCGGTACCAGTCGGTGACGGTCCGGTAATCGTCGACGACATGGTTCACATGCCATTGCTGACCGATTTCGATCACTGCGCTCCTCGCTTCGCACTGGAAGACACTATGACAGATTCTGTGCAACTGTTGGTAGTGTCAATCAGCGGTCACTGCAGGGTTTCGAAGGGAGCGGCACGTGTCGACGACGGCTGCGCACGACCCGCAGCTCGAGCTGTTTCTGGCCACCGCGCGCGCCTTCCTCGACAGCGAAACTCCCGGTGTGCGGGTTCGCGAGCTCCACGGCCGCGGACTCGCCTTCGAGCGGGACTGGTGGCGGCAGGCCGCCGAACTCGGCTGGACCAGCCTGCTCGTGTCCGATGGTCTCGGAGGCGGGAGCGTATCCGGCGACGGAGTCGCCGACGCCGTGAAGATCGCCGATCTCTTCGGACGCACGGTCGCCCCCGGACCACTGCTTCCCGTGAGTGCCGTCGCGGTCGCGCTCAGCGGCGCGAGCACCGCGCACGCACACTCGGACGTCGCGCAGGGTCTGATCGACGGCCGCGTTGTGGCCGCATGGGCGGTCGAGGAGCCGGGCCGCCGATTCGGTGACCCACCGACGACCTCGGCGACCAGGACGGCCGGCGGATTCCGGATCGACGGACTGAAGGACCGCGTCGAAGCGGGCTCCACGAGCGACGTGCTGCTCGTCACGGCCCGCACCGAGTCCGGAGTGGGACAGTTTCTGGTGCCGCGCGAAGCGGCGGGTGTCACCGTGACGCCGCTCGCCACCGTCGATCTGGTCCGCGACTATGCGGCCATCCGGTTCGACGGCGCCGAGGTCAGTGCGGATGCCGCGGTGGGAACGGACTCCGAGACAGCGACATTGGTCGATCGGGCAACCCAGATCGTGCAGCTGCTGCAGTGCGCCGAGATGGTCGGTGCACTCGACCGCGTCTTCGACATGACGGTCGCCTGGGCCAGAGACCGGCACAGCTTCGGCCGTCCGCTGGCGTCCTACCAGGCCCTCAAACACCGCTTCGCCGATATGAAGACCCAGCTCGAGGCCTGTCGCGCGATCGTGGCGACCGCTGCGCGCGCAGTGTCCGCGCAATCGGCCGCAGCACCCGTCACCGTCAGCGCGGCCAAGGCATTCGTCGGCGAGTACGCCGTGGCGTCGATCCAGGATTGCGTTCAGCTGCACGGGGGCATCGGCGTGACGTGGGAGCACGATCTGCACCTGTATCTCCGCCGCGTGGAGGTCGACCGAGCCTTGTTCGGGACCACCGAGGAACACCAGGAGCGCGTCTACGCGCTGGCCGGCGGGACGGAGTTCGCTCGATGAC
>DATEIG010000798.1:0-2442 GCA_035279185.1 Mycobacterium sp. | reverse complement strand
GTCAGCGGCGACCCGTGGCAGGCGGTCGCGCCGCTGCGCTACTTCAACGACCGCGCGGGTTCGATCTACGCGGGCAGCAACGAGATTCAGCGCAACATACTCGCCAAGGCAGCATTGGGGTTATAGATGGACTTCAACCTGAGCAAGGAACAGGAACTGCTCCGCGACGGGCTGGCGAAATTCCTGTCCACCCGCTACGACCTCGAGAAGAGCCGCTCGGCGGCCAAGACCGGCGCGGGCTGGCAGCCCGAGATCTGGCGGTCGTTCGCCGACGAGCTGGGAATCCTCGGCGCCACCTTCGGTGAAGACGTCGGCGGAATCGGCGGTGGCGCTGTCGAACTCATGGTCATCACCGAGGCGCTCGGACACGCCCTTGTCGTCGAGCCGTACGTCGACACGGTGGTCGTCGCCGGAGGGCTTCTGCAACGGGCAGGCGGCGAGCGCGCCACGGCGCTGCTCGAACAGGTCGTCGCGGGAAGCGCTCTGGTCGCGCTCGCGGCGGGCGAAGCCGATCAGGGCGACGACTGGCGGAACCCGGCGACGACGGCGGAGCGCGACGGCGATCACTGGATCCTCAACGGCGCCAAGACAATGGCGATGACCGCGCCGCTGGCCACACACCTACTGATCACCGCCACCACGTCGGCGGGCCTGTCTCTCTTCCTCGTCGACATGACGTCGGCGCCCGAGGGCCTCACCATGACGGGGTACCGGACAGTCGACGACCGGCGCGCCGCCGATCTGGTGCTCGACGGCGTGCGACTGCCTGTGGATGCATTGCTCGGAAACGACGGACAGGCGTGGCCGTCGCTGGAGCGGGCCCGTGACGAAGGGGCAGCCGCAGTGTGTTCCGAGGCCGTCGGATGTATGCGAAAGGTATTGGCCGACACCGTCGAATACTGCAAACAGCGCCAGCAGTTCGGTGTTCCGATCGGCAGCTTCCAGGTGCTGCAGCACCGGATGGTCGACATGCACATCGACGTCGAGCAGGCGTCGGCAGCGGTGCTGCTCGCGGTTCTGCACCTCGAGGACGACGCGGCAGTCCGTGCGCGCTCGGTGTCGGCGGCCAAGGCGACCGTCGGGCGGGCGGCCCGCTTCGTGGGTCAGCAGGCCGTGCAGTTGCACGGCGGAATGGGCATGACGGAGGAGCTGGCGATCGGCCACTACTTCAAGCGGCTGACGGCCATGCAGTTCGAGTTCGGCAGCACCGATCACCACATCGGGCGCTATGCCGCGCTGTCGCGGGTCAACGGACAGACATGACAACGCCTTCGGTGATCGTCAGCAATTGCTGATAGGTCAACGGCATCACCGAATCCGGAGTGCCCGCCGCCGTCCACAACACCGGGAAGCTGGCCAAGGTCTCGTCGACGACGGTGCGCAGCTTCTCTGGATGTCCGGTCGGCGCAACTCCTCCGATCGCCTGATCGGTCGCGCCACGCACCAGCTGCGGAGTTGCCTTCGTGATCGAGGTGGCACCGAGTCGGCGCGCCAGTAGGTCGGTGTCCACGCGATGGGCCCCGCTGGCCATCACCAGCAGGGGGCTGCCGTCACACTCGAACACCAGGCTGTTGGCGATCGCACCCACCTCACAGCCGAGCTGTTCGGCGGCCGCGGCGGCGGTCTTCGCGTCGGCCCCGAGGATCGTGATGTCCGGCTCGATCCCCAGCGCGGTCAGCGCAGCGGCGACAGTCGCGTTACGTGGCTTCACGCCGACGATAATGTCATTGCCGTGAGCTCACGCGGATGGCTGTTGTTCATCGCGATGAGCGTCATCTGGGGCATTCCGTACCTGATGATCAAGGTTGCCGTCGAAGGCGTGTCGGTTCCGGTTCTGGTGTTCGCCCGCACGGCGGTCGGTGCGGCGGTGTTGCTGCCGTTGGCGTTGTCGAGCGGCATTCCCGCGATGGTGCGCAGACACTGGAAGGCGCTGCTGGGCTTTTCGTTCTTCGAGATCATCGCGGCGTGGTATCTGCTCTCGGATGCCGAGCGCCATCTCACCAGTTCGATGACCGGTCTGTTGATCGCCGCCTCACCGATCATCGCCGCGATCCTCGACCGGTTCACCGGCGGGGAACAGAAGCTCGGCGCACGGCGTGTGGTGGGCCTCGGCGTAGGGCTGGCCGGGGTCGCGGTGCTCGCCGCTCCGCACCTGACGGGCGGCACAGCGTGGCCCATCATCGAGGTGTTGACGGTGTCCACCTGCTACGCCATCGCTCCGCTCATCGCCGCGCGGCATCTCCACGACGTGCCCGCCCTCCCGATGACCGCGACGTGTCTGGGTTTCGCAGCGCTCGTCTATGCCGCGCCGGCCGCAGCGACGTGGCCGACCGAGATGCCATCGACACGGGTGTTGTCGGCGCTCGTCGGGTTGGCCGTCATCTGCACTGCGCTGGCCTTCGTCGTGTTCTTCGCACTCATCCGCGAGGTCGGTGCCGCACG
>DATEIG010000797.1:0-3208 GCA_035279185.1 Mycobacterium sp. | reverse complement strand
CTGGTCGGCGATCTCGTGACTCAGGGTTATCTGCGGCTGGGCGTCACCTCAGGTCGCTCGATGGCAATCGACGAACGGCGGGAGCTGTTGACCAGGACGCTGGCCGGCCTCCGGGCACTCTGAACCTGCGCCGATCCGCGCAGCAAACCCCCGCTACCAGCCGTGATGACGGAGTAGCCTCACGCCTGCAGGGCCGTCGAAGGAGCGGGATGTGGATCTGCATCTATCGGGGAAGACCGCCGTCGTCACGGGGGCCAGCAAAGGCATCGGCCTTGCCATCACCAAGGCGCTCGTCGACGCGGGCGCGTACGTGGTGGCCGGGTCACGGACCCCCGGCAAGCAACTGCCCCTGCTCGAGGAGAGCGGAAAGGTTTCGTTCGTCTCGGTGGATCTGACCCAGCCCGGCGCCGCCGAAGAGTTGGTCGCGGCGGCGAGCCACCGCGGCGGGATCGATGTGTTGGTCAACAACGTCGGCGGCGCCACCGCCCGCCCAGGCGGGTTCGCGAGTATTTCCGACGACGAATGGCGGGGGTCCTGGGACCTGAACCTGATGGGCGTCGTGCGGCCGACTCGCGCGGCGCTGCCGGCGATGGAGCGGCGCGGCGGCGGGTGCGTTGTCATCGTGAGCTCGATCAGCGCCTACTCTCCCGGTCCGAACACCTATGACTACTGCGCCGCCAAGGCCGCCGTCGCCAACGTCGCGAAGGCCCTGTCAAAAGAGCTGGCGGACAGCAACATCCGAGTCAACTCGGTCAGCCCGGGCCCCGTGTCCACCGACAAGTGGACCGAAGAGGGCGGGATCGTCGACGGGCTCGCAGCGGCGCGCGGTCAGACCGCCGACGAGGTGAGGGCGGAACTCTCCGGCTCCGCACCGACGGGGCGGTTCACCACCCCGGAAGAAGTCGCAGACGTCGTCCTCTTTCTCGCCAGTGACCGCGCCGGAAACATCACCGGATCCGACTACCGCATCGACGGCGGATACGTCGCCACAATCTGATCATCCGTGCATACCATGTGCTCACGGCGGAGACGAAGGGTGGAATCGAGGGATCGTGCGACTGCTGTTCATCCGCCACGCCCAGACAGCTTCCAACACCGACCACCGATTCGACACCACATGGCCTGGCCCGGGATTGAACGCCTGCGGCGTCGCGCAGGCCCGAACGCTGGCGACGGACCTCGTGGGTACAACGCTCGATGCGGTGTATGCGTCTTCTCTGCGGCGGGCCGTCATGACCGCCGAGCCATTGGCCGAGAATCGGCACCTCACCGTCGAGAGACGCGACGGGCTGCGCGAGATCGGCGCCGGGAACTTCGAGACCCGCAATGATCCCGAAGCTCAACGGCGGTACCACGACATCGTCTTCGGCTGGTCGTCGGGCGCACTCGACGTCCGAATGCCGGGTGGACCGAACGGCCACGAGTTCTTCCAACGCTTCGACGCCGTCATCGACGAAATCGCGGCGCGGGGACTCTCGACCGTCGCGGTGGTCAGCCACGGGGCCGCGATAAGGGTGTGGGTCAGCGCGCGAACCCGCAACGTCAGCCCGACGTGGGCACTGACACACGGACTCAGAAACGTTTCGGTGGTGGTCGTCGGCGGCTCGCCGCGCGTTGGATGGTCGACGTTGCAGTGGGCCCCAGGGAGGTCCGATTCGTTCGGTCCGCCCGAGATCGCCGACAGCCGTGGAGTGCCCGGGTAATGCCATCGCGCTACCTGATGGTCGGCATCGCCTCGCTGGGCGGACTGCTCTTCGGCTACGAAACCGGCGTCACCGCCGGCGCATTGGAGCGGGGCCATTCCTCATGGTTGAGCACGGCCACGCTGATCGGCGCGATCATCGGCGCGTTGGCGGCCGGACGCATCGCCGACCTTGTCGGACGCCGCGACGTCATCATGGCCACCGGCGCCCTGTTCACTCTCGGCGCCTTCGTGAGCGCTGTCGCGCCGTCGGAACTCGTGAACCTCATCGGAGGGCTCGTCGTCGGAATCGGCGTCGGGGCGATCTCGGTGGCGGCTCCGTTGTACATCGCCGAGATCGCGCCGATTGCCCGTCGCGGCACACTGATCTGCATCTTTCAGTTGATGATCACGATCGGCATCCTGCTCGCGTACGTCGGCCTCGCCGTGTTCCCGGAGGAAGCCGAGTGGCGACTTCTGTTGGGCGCAGGCGCGTTTCCGGGTCTGCTCTTGAGCGGGATGGCGCTGCTTCTGGTGGAGTCTCCGGTGTGGCTGGCGCTGATGGGCGATCACAAAACAGCGAAGGCAGTGCGCGCCCGGCTGGGCCTCGACAGCCCGCAACAGCAGATCCACGAGATCGATCCGCCGGCGCGTGATCCCCGATTCGACGGTCTGCCCGTCGTGTTCACCCTGGCGGGTCGCGGCGCGATCTTCATCGGCATCGGTGTGTTCTTCGTGCAACAGTTCGTCGGCATCAACGCCGTGATCTACTACTCGACCGCCAATCTGGACCGGCTGTCCGCGTCGGCCCCGGAATTCGGGGTGGCCGGCTCCACAGGCACCTTGCTCGCGGCGGTCAACGTGGCGGCAACGCTTGCGGCCGTGGCGCTCATCGATCGGATCGGCCGCCGCCCACTGTTGTTGGCGAGCCTTGGCGGCGTTGTCGTCAGCTGCGCCGCGATGGCCGTCGGTGCCGGAATGCACGGAACCGGCATCGGTCATACCGTTTCGGTCGCAGGCCTTTACCTGTTCATTGTCTCGTTCGCGATAGGGCTCGGCCCGATCGCCTGGGTCACCGCGGCAGAGATGCTGCCGATTCGTGTGCGCGGGATCGCCATGGGCATTGTCGTCGCCTCGCACTGGCTGTTCGACAGCCTCGCCTCTCCGACGGGCCTGCTGTTGGGTGCACAGGTCGGGCTCTACGTGCTGCTGCTGGTCTACATGTGCATCGCGGTGGGCGGGTTCGTCGCCTTCTACCGGTATTTCCCGGAGACCAAGGACCGATCGCTTGCGGCGATCGATCGCTATTTCACCGTCTGGGCTGCGCAGGTCAGACAAACGCGCTTCGCGCAGTACGCGGTCGGGGTTCTTGGCTCACTCTCCGGAGTCCTCACCGGATACAACTTGGCAATCACCGCGGCGACGCTGGTGTTGATCACCGACGACTGGAGTCTCAGCGGCTTCCAGCAGGGTCTGCTGGCCAGCACCGTGGTCGCCGGCGGAGTGGTGGGAGCTTCTGTCGCCGGC
>DATEIG010000796.1:0-10483 GCA_035279185.1 Mycobacterium sp. | reverse complement strand
CGATGTAGCCGCGTATCGCCACGCCGTACACGGTCTCCTTGTGCCACTCGCGGCCCAGCACGCGACCGAGCGTCGAGCGTGCACCGTCGGCAACGATCAGATGTTCGCAGCCGACCTCCGCACCGGAATCCAACACCACCGACGAGACGCGCCCTGAGGAATCATGGCGCACCTCAACCGCTTTGGCGCCCAGCATCATCTTGGCGCCATCATCGGCGGCGACCATCCGAATGCGGTCGTCGAGCTCGGTGCGCGGCACCGCGCTGCTCACCGACGGGAACGACGGACCCGGCCACGGGATCTCGACGTCGGCACCGAAACCCGACATCCGCAGCCCGCGATGTGCGATGCGCCCGTCGAGCCACGGCCCGAGGCCGAGCAACCGCATCTCGGCGATCGCCCGCGGCGTCAGCCCGTCCCCGCACGCCTTGTCCCGGGGAAACTGGGCGGAGTCGATGACCACGACGTCGCGGCCGCCGCGGGCGGCCCACGCGGCAGCCGCCGACCCCGCCGGCCCGGCGCCGACCACGACCACGTCAGCCCTTGTAGAACCCCGGGTCGCTTCGCTCCTGCCCACCGGTGTGTTCATATCCCCCAGTATGTTGGCAGGGTGAGGACACCGGCGAGCGTGGTGGCGGGAGTGGACTTCGGCGACCCCGCGTTCGCGCAGGAGGTCCGCGACGGCGTGGCCCGCATCGAGGACCTGATGTCCACTGAGCTGGGCAAAGCCGATGAGCTGATGGCCGAGGCGGTGCAACACCTGTTTCAGGCCGGTGGCAAGCGGTTCCGCCCGTTGTTCACGGTGCTCTCCGCGCAGCTGGGGCCCGACCCCGACAACTGGCAGGTCACGGTCGCTGGCGCGGTCATCGAGCTCGTTCACCTCGCCACGCTGTACCACGACGACGTGATGGACGAAGCGCAGGTCAGACGCGGTGCACCCAGCGCCAACGCTCGCTGGAGCAACAACATCGCGATCCTGGCCGGCGACTACCTCTTCGCGACCGCCTCGCGGCTGGTGTCCCGGCTCGGCCCAGACGCCGTGCGGGTGATCGCCGAGACGTTCGCCCAGCTGGTGACCGGTCAGATGCGCGAGACCCGCGGCGCCGCCGACCACGTCGACTCCGTCGAGCACTACCTCAAGGTCGTCTACGAGAAGACCGCGTGCCTGATCGCGGCCTCCGGCCGATTCGGCGGCACGTTCTCCGGCGCCGACGAGGAGCAGATCGAACGGCTGAGCCGGCTCGGCGGCATCGTCGGAACGGTGTTCCAGATCTCCGACGACATCATCGACATCGACAGCGACCCCGACGAATCCGGCAAAGTGCCCGGCACGGACCTTCGCGAGGGCGTGCACACCCTCCCTGTCCTGTACGCGCTGCGCGAAACCGACGCCGACACCGACCGGCTGCGGCAACTGTTGGCGGGCCCGGTCGAGGACGACGACGAACTCGCCGAGGCGCTTAGCCTGCTCCGCAGGTCGAAGGGCATGGTGGCCGCCAAGGAGACCGTCGCGCGCTACGCGAAGGAAGCCCGCGACGAGCTCGCGCATCTGCCCGACGGGCCGGGCAGGCAGGCGCTGGCGAACCTCGTCGACTACACGGTCAACCGCCACGGCTAGGAACCCGGGACGGCGTCCGGAGCGTTGAGCATCCGAGACAACTAGGAGGACGCTGATGAGCTGGCATCCACATGCCAACACGGCCAAGACTTTCGTCCTGCTTGCGCTGTTCTCGGGACTGATCGTCGCCATCGGTGCCATGTTCGGCAGGAACATCATGTTCCTCGCCGTGCTGTTCGCGATCGGCATGAACGTCTACGTCTACTTCAACAGCGACAAGCTGGCGCTGCGGGCGATGCACGCCCAGCCGGTCACCGAGGTGCAGGCGCCGTTCATGTACAAGGTGGTGCGCGAACTGGCGACCACCGCGCATCAGCCGATGCCGCGGCTCTACATCAGCGACACCGCCAACCCGAATGCGTTCGCCACCGGCCGCAATCCGCGCAACGCCGCGGTGTGCTGCACCACGGGCATCCTGCACATCCTCGACGAGCGGGAACTGCGCGCGGTGCTCGGCCACGAGCTGTCGCACGTCTACAACCGCGACATCCTGATCTCCTGCGTGGCGGGCGCGATGGCGTCGGTCATCACCGCGCTCGCCAACCTCGCCTTCTTCGCGAGCATGTTCGGCGGTAATCGGGACGGCGGCACCAATCCCTTTGCGATCCTTCTGGTTTCGATGCTCGGGCCGATCGCCGCGACGGTCATCCGGCTTGCCGTGTCACGCTCGCGGGAGTATCAGGCCGACCAGTCCGGAGCCGAACTGACCGGCGACCCGCTGGCGCTGGCGTCGGCCCTGCGGAAGATCAGCGGCGGTGTGCAGCAGGCGCCACTGCCGCCCGAGCCGCAACTCGCCGACCAGGCCCACCTGATGATCGCCAGCCCGTTCCGCGCGGGCGAGAAGGTCGGCAAGCTGTTCTCGACGCACCCGCCCATCGAGGACCGGATCCGCCGGCTGGAGGAGATGGCGGGCCGGGGGCCTGACCGCTACTGACGCCTGGTCACTCTCAGCATGACCGCCCACGCCGAAATCGCGTCGCTTAGGCTGGTTCGATGCTGAGCAGAACGATCGTGTTGGCCGCCACGGCAGCAGCCGTCATCGGCACGCCCGGTATCGCCGCCGCGGAACCGAACGAACCGCCGCCGCCTCCGCCCCCACCCAACGTCAACGCGTGGGCACCGGTGAAGCCGTCGGACTACTCCGTGCTCGCCGACCAGGGCTACGCGTTCACCACCCCGGACGGGCTGACGTGCATGATCCAGCGCAACGGCGGCTATGGCTGCTTCGGCGCACTGTCGGGCGCACCGGAAGGCGCGAATCTCGTCAGCGGTCGTATCGGTCAGGTGCCCGGTTTCGCCAACGCGGGCGGCAATCCGTTCGCCGTCGCGGGCGACATCAAGCCGCTGCCCGGCGGCTCGCGCGTCAGCTACCAGACCCTCAGCTGTGGCAGCGACGGCACGGTCACCTCATGCGTCGACGCCAAGAACCAGGCGGGCTTCGTCATCAGCCCCGGCGCCACATGGATTGTGGGCGAGGTCAATCCGCTCGTCGACCGTCCCGAGGGAACGAACCCCTACTTCAACTGATTCTCGACGGTCCGAACGTTCTCAGGCTCCTACCATTGTCCTGATCTTGCTCCAGTACTGCGCCTTCCGCTCTTCGGACATCGGCGGCGCGAACCGGACGACGAATCTGCCCACCTGGGAGTCGGCACCCGGCAGCATCGATCTGTGTGCCTGAGCGGAGGTCGGAAACGACGAGATCCTGACGGTGTCGGACACGATCGACTGGAGGCATCCGAGGCGTGGACACACCTGCTTGGTGGTGTCCAATGGATTGGGCACCGCGAAACCGGCTCTGTCGAGGGCGTCGATGACGCCGAGCGCCGTCGATGCGTCGGCCGCTGCCGGCTGGGGTGTAATGGCGAGGCCGCTGTCCCTGGCACTCGAGCAGCCGCCAACTGTGAGGCTGGCGGCGGCCAGCGCGACAACCAACGGTCGGGATCGCATCGTCGAGTTCAGGACTGCGTAACCGCCAGCTCGACGATGGGCAGGGGCGTATCCCGCGTGCTGATTTCCTGTCCCAACGTCGACTCGATGGCAGGCTTCATGGTCTCCCAGGCTCGGCGATGGCGCTCGATGTAGGCCTGCAACGCAGCGTCCGCTTCGTCGTGATCGAGCGTTCGTGCGCGCGCGGGGGCCGAGACCAGCGATCCGACAGACACTCTGACCTCCGGGTTGGCGCCGACATTGCGGAACCACTGCGCCTGCTTGCCGAACCCAGAGGCGACGAAGAAGGTCTCGGCATCGATGTGGTCCATCACCTCGAGCACGGTGTAGCGACGCAGCCCTGTCTTCCGTCCGGTGTGTTCCAGGAGAAGCAGTCGCTTCCCGAACAGAAATCCGAGTTTGGCCCGGTACAACCAGATCGGCGCTCGCATCAGTCGGTGTGAACGCAGGAGGCGGGCGCCGAGTTTTCCCATGGCGTCGGCGGCGAGATCGCTCAGCTGCGACGTGGTCGACATCGATGCTTGTCCTTGTCTATTGCGTATCGGCAATGCTTGCTCTGTCGCAAGCATTCGCCCCCACTCTGCCACGGGATGCTCGGTAGTAAAAGGTTGAGTCTCGTCAGGCGGTCGGTGGCCAGAGGAGCGCAAGCGCTTCGTCGTCAAAGGATTCTCCCGCAGCAGCTGCGAATACCGAGAGTGAATCGGCGAGAGCGCTGCGCTGGGCGGGCGACATCGCGCGGAGCACCTTCTCGATTGCGGTGCGTCTACGTGCGGTCACCTTTTGCACCAGCCGCCGTCAGCGACAAGTCGATGTGTCGACGATCTAGTTCGGACACATCGCGGTCGAGGAGGCCGGCGCGGATCAGCTTGTCGCAGGTGCGACTCGCATTGGACGGATTGACATTCAAGTCATCTGCGACGGCGGCGAGATTCACAGGTCCGCGTGTGTACACGAGGACGAGCACGCGGAACGCGGCACAGTGACCACGTCGGCCACCCCGGCGATCGACGACGCGGCGATGGCCACCAAGGCGCGCGATGCTTGGAGGACTGCATCGGTCTCGCTGGCAAGGGTGTCGGAGGGTCGCCTCACCTGGGCGCGCCGCTGTTGAGCCACGACACGCATCATGTCAACAGCGGCGTCAGCCCTGCAATATTTGCGAAGACGCAAGTGTATCGCGTACAACGGTGACAACGCAGTGGCCTGAAGGGAACCGTCGTGCATGCACCCCAGTCCGTCACCGAATATCCCGAAACGGAGCCCACGCGCGACCGCTACGAGTGCGCCCGCGCGGCGCCCGCGGCGCAGATCGCGTTCGGGATGATGCTGGTGACCGGCCTCTACACCGCTCTGGCGCCGTGGCTGGTCGGCTTCAGCGCGGAGCGTCTGATCGCGGTCAACTCGATCATCGGCCTTTCCGTTGCGGTGCTGGCGTTCAGTTTCGCGTGCGCTCTGGAACGAACTCACGGTTTGGCGTGGACGGTTCCTGTCCTGGGCTTTTGGCTTGCGGGCTCAGCGTGGGCACTCTATGACGTCTCGGTGAAGACTCAGGTGGCATGGTCCAATGTCATCGCAGGCGGGATGATCGTCGTGCTTGGCGTCGTTGCCCCGACGATTGTTCTGCGTGCGCTCAGGCGCCAAAGCTGACGTGTCTAGAAGCCCGAGCCGTGCACCTCATGGCCGGGCTTCTCGGCGGCCAGGCCCCGGTAGGCTTCCTCGACGGTCGACCCGTGGTTCACGACGCCGTCGACCTCGCGCGCGATCGGCATCGAAATGCCGTATTTGTCAGCGAATTCCATGATGACGCTGGCGGCCTTCACGCCTTCGGCGACCTGGTTCATGGACGCGATGATCTCGTCGATCTTCTTGCCCGACCCGAGTTGCTCGCCGACGTGACGGTTGCGGCTGCGCTGCGACGTGCAGGTGACGATCAGGTCGCCCATGCCCGCCAACCCGGCGAACGTGTCGCGGTGCCCGCCCATCGCCTCGCCGAGCTTCGACATCTCGCGCAGCGCGCGAGCGATCACCATTGCGCGGGTGTTCTCACCGATTCCGAGTGAGTAACCCATGCCGACGGCGATGGCGTACACGTTCTTCAGTGCGCCCGCCATCTCGACGCCGACGACGTCGTCGGTGGTGTACGTGCGAAAACGCTTGGTGCGGAACAGGTTCCCCAGATTCGCGGCCAGGTGCTGGTCCGGCATCGCGAGCGTCGCGGCGGCCGCGTAGCCCTCGGCGACCTCGCGGGCGATGTTCGGTCCGGCAAGGATGCCCGCCGGATGGCCCGGCAGCACCTCGTCGACGATCTGGCTCATCCGGTAGTTGGTGCCCTGTTCGAGGCCCTTCACCAACGACACGACCGGCACCCACGGCCGCAGTTCCTTGGCCAGTTGCTCCAGCACGCCCCGGAAACCGTGCGACGGGACACCCATCACGATGACGTCGGCGCACTCCGCCGCCTGCGAGAAGTCGGTGGTGGCCTCCAGAGTGGGCGCGAGTTCCACCTCGTTGCCGAGGTACTTGGTGTTGCGATGGTTGGCGTTGATGTCCTCGGCGGTTTCCTCCGAGCGCACCCACTGCAGCGTCGGACCGCGCCTGGCGCAGATGGAGGCCACGGTGGTGCCCCAGGAGCCTCCACCGAGGACGACGACTTTGGGTTCGCGTTGAGCAGGTGCCATGGGACCAGCGTATTGCCGACACATGCCGTTTCACTGGCAGTTGAGAAACTGCGGGTCGGAGTTAGCTGGCGCAGGCAAATTGGTGCAGATGACCCCTGTCCGCGGCTGGTAGCGTCCATTGCCAGCTGGCAGAAAGGCTCCCCGTGCCGCAACCGATCTCAGTCGATCCGCAGGAGTTGGCCCGTCTCGCCGGGCAGATCCGCGACCACGCCGACGCGCTTCGGCACGGCCATCGGACGTCGACGACGGCGGCCGGTGACGCGCAGCCGGGTCTCGTCGGACGGTCGGCTCAGTCGATCCACGGCACAACCCAGCAGTGGGAGACCGCCACCGCGGAACTCCACGCCGTGCTGACCTCGCAAGCCGACGCGCTGTCGAGCGCAGCTGCGGCATACGCCGTCACCGAGGACAACAACCGCGCCGAGGTCGAAACGCTGGACCCCACGAACCTGTAGACCCCGATGACTCTGACGATCGAGGACGTGCAGCGCTGGGATCCCGGCGCGGTGCGCGCGGTGGGCGACGCCGCGCGGTCCCGCGCGCAGATCTCGACCGACACCGCCAACAGCCTTCCGCGGTTCCCCGACTGGACGGGCCCCGGTTCCGAGGAGGCCAAGGAGGCGATCGAGAAGACGCGGCAGGCGCTGACGAGGGACGCCGAAGCCGCCTCGGCGGCAGCGCGTGCTGCGGACGCTGCGGCGGTCAACGTCCAGATCGTCAAAGACAACCTGCAACATGTGCTGGACGCGGCACGCGACTGCGGCATGATCGTCGACCCGGTCTCGGGTGACGTCCGACCGGCGGTCCCGTCTCTGGCACGGCCGAACGACTGGAACAACGCCGAGATCCTCGAGGAAGCGCTGAAACAGGTTCTGGCGCAGGCCGATACCGTCGACCAGAAGCTGGCCGCAGCGATGGACCAGGCCGACGACGTCGTCGACGTGCCGCCCGAAGCGCGGCCGATACCGCTGCCGCCGCAGGGCGCAAGCGCCGAAGACGTCGACAAGTGGTGGAAGTCGTTGAGCCAGAAGGATCGCGAGCGGCTCATCGAGGAGCACCCCGCCGAGTTGGGCAACCTCAACGGGATACCCGCGGCCGCACGCGACACCATCAACACCGCGGTGATGAACGACGACCTCGACCGGGTCGCCGACACCGCGGCCAACCACGGGGTTTCGGCGGATCAGGTCCTCGCCAACCCGGGCTTCTACGGCCTGTCGGCAGACGACGTCACCCGTTACACCAATGCGCTCAAGGTGCAGGAGGGCCTCAACCATCAGCGCGGCGGTGAGACCGATCCGGCCAAGCAGCGGCCGGCCATGCTGTGGCGCTACGAACCCCTCGCCGACCGGGGCCAGGGCCGCGCCGCGATCGCGATCGGCAATCCCGACTACGCCGACAACACGTCGGTGATCGTGCCGGGCACCGGCAGCAGTGTGCGTGGCGGTTGGCTCAGCGACGGCCATGACGATGCGATCCATCTGTGGGAGCAGTCCCAGCTTGCGGATCCAAGCCACACCCACGCCGTGATCTCCTGGATGGGTTACGACGCACCGGACGGTTTCACCGACACGCGGGTGGCGAACCCGAACCTTGCGCGATCGGGCGGTGACCTGCTGGCGGCCGATGTGAACGGGCTGTGGGTGACGCACCAGGATCCGAGCCAGCATGTGACGGTGATCGGACACTCGTACGGGTCGACGACGGTGGCCGACGCGTTCGCCGGCTCCGGTATGCATGCCAACGATGCTGTCCTGTTGGGTTGTCCCGGAACGGATTTGGCGAGAAGTGCCGCCGACTTCCACCTCGATGGCGGGCAGGTCTACGTCGGCTCGGCGTCGACCGACCCGGTCAGCTACATCGGTACCGCGCCGGAGTACCTGCACGACTATGTGAACCGGGAGCTTCACTATCCGGTGGGTCTGGACGCCGGCCTCGGACTCGACCCGGCGGGCGACCAGTTCGGGTCGGTCCGCTTCGACGCCGAAGTGGTCGGGCGCGACGGCCTGGACACGGGAGACCATTCTCACTACTACGACTCGGGTAGTGAATCGCTGTTCTCGATGACGCACATTGCCACCGGCCAAGGCGACGCGCTGGGCGCGGAGGGCTTGCTGGCCGATGGGCGTCGGCAACCCCACGTCGACCTGCCGACCGAGATCGACCTCCCGTTCGGCGGGAAGATCGAATTGCCGCCCGTAGGCTTCGACATACCGGGTTCGCCCGCATACATCGATCCCGAAGGGCAACGTCCAGGGGAGACTGTGACCAAAGACCATGCGTTCTAATCGAATTCGGCTGGCCGCGGCGATGCTCGGGCTCACCGCGGCGATAGGAGGGTGCACGATGTTGCCAGGGCACCGCGCGCAGGACCCGTCGACCTCACCGCCGCCGCCGGTGAAGACGGCTTCCAACGAGGACACGATGAAACAGGTGATCGATCCGGCACGGCAGATCGTCAAGGCGGCGGGGTTGACGGACGTCTTCGGCGGGTTCAGTTTCGAGGCGTGCAACGACCAGGGGGAGCCGCCGTACCGCGGCAGGCTCGAGGTGTCGTTCGCGATACCGCAAGGCGTCGAGCCGCAGGCGTACATCCGCCAGATCGCGGACACGATGGTGCAGCAGGGGTGGGTTGACGGACCGCCGCCGGGAAAGCGGGCGTTCGGCACGGTGATTCACACCGATGAGGTGATGGCGATTCTGTCCCAGCATCCCGTGGCGCGCGAGGACGGCGCGATACGCGTCTTCGGTGAATGCCGCAACATGGTCGACCATCGCGACGACCCGGTGAAGGACGTCAACGTCACCGACCAGTTGCAGAACCCGTGATGGCGGCGCGGCTCGCATCGTTGGTGGTTGGCGTCGTCGCTCTGACAGGGGCCTGCGCGTCGACGGCACCGTCGGCGCCGGAGTCGTCGAGTCCGACGATCGTGCCGATGCCGGACCCGGCGTCGATGCAGCAGGTGATCCTGCCCGCACGGGAATTCGTGATCCTGAACCGTCTTCAGGATGTCATCGGCACCTTCGGTTGGGAGGCGTGCGGTGATCAGAACGAGGCGCTGTACGCCGGCGAGGTGCACCTGTCGTTTCTGTTCCCCAAGGGCGTCGACGAGGATCGCTTCCTGGCGCAGGTGACGAAGATGATGGTGTCGCACGGCTGGATGGACGCCCCAGCGGGCGGTGCCGAGCCTTCGGGTGCGGTGCTGCACACCAACGAGGTGCGCGCCGAGATCGCCGGCCCCAATTCAGACAGCAGGGAGCGCGGCACGATATTGCTGTCGGGCGAATGCCGTAACACCAGCGATCACCGCGACAACAGCGCGGAGATCGACATCACCGAAGAGCTGACGAACTAGCGATAGTTGACGAACTGCAGCGCGACCTCCAGGTCGGCCTTCTTGAGCAGCGCGATCACGGCCTGAAGGTCGTCGCGCTTCTTGGAGCTGACGCGGATCTCGTCGCCCTGGATCTGCGCCTTGACGCCCTTGGGCCCCTCGTCGCGGATCAGCTTGGTGATCTTCTTGGCGTTGTCGCTGTCGATGCCCTGCTTGATGCCGCCGGTGACCTTGTAGGTCTTGCCAGAGGCCTGCGGCTCGCCCGCGTCGAACGCCTTCATCGAGATGTCGCGACGGATGAGCTTTTCCTTGAATACGTCGACGGCGGCCTTGACCCGTTCCTCGGTGGACGAGGTGATCGTGATCGCCTCCTCGCCCTGCCAGGCGATCGAGGTGTCGGTGCCGCGGAAGTCGAAGCGCGTGGACAGCTCCTTGGCGGCCTGGTTGAGCGCGTTGTCGACCTCCTGGCGGTCGACCTTGCTGACGACGTCGAAGCTTGAATCCGCCATTGGACTCCGTCCTCCCTCTCCTGGGCTTCTCCTGCGACCTGCGATTTGCTTAGTACTATCCCACGCCGCCCAAACCGACATTTCGCAGGGAAAGTGCGAGTCAGCGCCACCAAAACGTCGATTTCGCCGCCGCCGCTTCCTCGTTGTACCCTGCTAGGCGCGACAAGGCAGGTTGCCCGAGCGGCCAATGGGAGCGGACTGTAAATCCGTCGGCTAACGCCTACGCAGGTTCGAATCCTGCACCTGCCACCCTGTGATGTCGCAGGACATCGGAATAGCCGCGGACCTACTTTAGGTCTGCGGCTTTTTCCGTTTGGGGCCTTTGGGGGCGCCGGTGGGTTGGTAGTCCCTGGTGGGGTCGAGGGTGAAGTCTCTGAGGACTTCTCCGGTGGC
>DATEIG010000795.1:0-6787 GCA_035279185.1 Mycobacterium sp. | reverse complement strand
TCGGTGCGTTCGCCGAGAAGACGCTCGTGCACGCCGGACAGTGCACCAAGGTCGACCAGGACGCGGACCCGGCCGTCGTGGGACTGCTCGGCTGCGGTGTGATGGCGGGCCTCGGCGCCGCGGTGAACACGGGCAACGTGTCCCGCGGCGACTCGGTCGCCGTCATCGGCTGCGGCGGCGTCGGCGACGCAGCGATCATGGGTGCCAGGTTGGCGGGGGCCAAGACGATCATCGCGATCGACCGCGACGCGCGAAAACTGGACTGGGCCCGTGAACTCGGCGCCACCCACACGGTGAACGCCACCGAGGCGGACACGGTCGAGGCCGTCCAGGATCTAACCGGAGGTTTCGGTGCTGACGTGGTGATCGACGCCGTCGGTCGTCCGGAAACCTGGCGACAGGCGTTCTACGCGCGTGACCTCGCGGGTACGGTTGTGCTGGTAGGCGTTCCGACCCCCGACATGACGCTGGAGATGCCATTGGTCGACTTCTTCTCCCGCGGCGGCTCGCTGAAGTCGTCGTGGTACGGGGACTGCCTGCCCGAGCGTGACTTCCCGACACTGGTCGACCTGTATCAGCAGGGCCGGCTGCCGCTTGACCGTTTCGTATCCGAGCGCATCAAGCTCGACGAGGTCGAGGAGGCCTTCCACACCATGCATCAGGGTGCCGTGCTCCGGTCGGTGGTCGTGCTGTGAGCGGCGCTCTGCGCATAGGACACTGACGCAGGTGGCGGACGACAGGTATCACTTCGACGAGGGCGACGTCGTCGTCACCCATGAGAAATCCTACGCGGCAGGCGTTCCCGCAGTCCTGGTCTCGCTGCGCCGGGGACTGGAGCAGATGGGCGCGCTCCGTACCGCGCGCACGCTCGCGAAGCTCAACCAACGCAAGGGATTCGACTGCCCCGGATGCGCGTGGCCGGAGACGCCGGGGCACCGTAAGCACGCCGAATTCTGCGAGAACGGCGCGAAGGCGGTCGCCGAGGAGGCGACCACCCGACGAGTGGACCCGGAGTTCTTCGCGGCCCATTCCGTTGCCGAGTTGACGCAACGCACCGACTACTGGCTCGGCCAGCAGGGCCGGCTCACGCATCCGATGGTGCTGCGGCCCGGTGCCACCCATTACGAGCCGATCGAGTGGGGCGCGGCACTCGGGTTGATCGCCGAGGAGTTGCGCGCGCTCGACTCGCCGGACGAGGCGGCCTTCTACACGTCGGGCCGCACCTCGAACGAGGCGGCGTTCGTCTATCAACTGTTGATTCGCAGCTTCGGCACCAACAACATGCCGGACTGCTCGAACATGTGCCACGAGTCCTCCGGCGCCGCACTGCAGGAGAGCATCGGCATCGGCAAGGGTTCGGTGTCGGTGCCCGACCTGGAGAACGCCGACCTGATCCTGATCGCCGGCCAGAACCCCGGCACCAACCACCCGCGGATGCTGTCGGTGTTGGAGAAAGCGAAGGCCAACGGCGCCAAGGTGATCGCGATCAATCCGCTGCCCGAGGCGGGCCTGCTGCGGTTCAAGGACCCGCAGAAGGTGCACGGTGTGATCGGCGACGGCGTCGTGATCGCCGACGACTTCCTGCAGATTCGCGTCGGCGGAGATCAAGCCCTCTTCCAGGGGCTGGCCAAGCTCCTGCTCGAGGCGGAGGACCGCACACCCGGCACCGTCCTCGACGCCGCGTTCATCGCCGACCACTGCGCGGGGTTCGACGCGTACGCCGACCACATCCGGGCGGTCGACGTCGACACCGTGCTGGCGGCCACCGGGCTGACCCGTGCCCAGCTCCACGACACGGCGCAAGCGCTGATGGCTTCGGAGCGGACCATCATCTGCTGGGCCATGGGCCTGACGCAGCAGACCCACGGCGTGGCCACCATCCAGGACGCGACGAGCCTGCTGCTGATGCGCGGGATGATCGGCAAGCCCGGAGCCGGTGTCTGCCCGGTGCGCGGACACTCCAACGTGCAGGGCGACCGCACGATGGGCATCTGGGAGAAGATGCCGGAGTCGTTCCTGTCCGCACTCGACCGCGAGTTCGCCATCGACAGCCCGCGTCGACACGGTTACGACGCCGTCGACACCATCAGGGCGATGCGCGACGGCCGCGTGTCGGTGTTCATGGCGATGGGCGGCAACTTCGTCAGCGCCACCCCCGACACCGAGGTCACCGAGGCCGCTCTGCGCAACTGCGCGCTCACCGTGCAGGTGTCGACGAAGCTGAATCGCTCGCACCTGGTCTGCGGACGCACCGCGCTGATCCTGCCGTCGCTGGGCCGGACCGACAAGGACCTCACCGGCGGCCGCAAACAGGTTGTCAGCGTCGAGGATTCGATGTCGGTCGTGCATCTCTCGCGCGGCGGGCTGAAGCCGGCGAGCGAGCACCTTCGCAGCGAGGTCGCGATCGTCTGTGAGTTGGCGCAGACGCTGTTCGGCCGCGGACACGCGGTGCCGTGGGAGGAGTTCGCGGCGGACTACGACCGCATTCGCGATTCCATTTCGCGCGTCGTGCCCGGCTTCGCCGACTTCAACACCCGCGTGCGCCAACCCGACGGGTTCGTCCTGCCGCACCCGCCGCGTGACGAGCGGCGGTTCGTGACACGAACCGGGAGAGCCAATTTCGTTGTCAACGAGCTCTATTGGTTGCCCGTACCGAGTGGCCGGTTGATCCTGCAGACGATGCGCAGCCACGACCAGTACAACACCACGATCTACGGCCTCGACGACCGATATCGCGGCGTGAAGGGCGGCCGCAGGGTCGTGTTCTGCCATCCCGACGACATCACCGACGCCGGCTTCGTCGAAGGCGACCGCGTCGACCTGGTCTCGGAGTGGCCGCTGCCGGGCGGGGAAGTGGAGGAGCGGCGCGCGGAGGACTTCCGTCTGGTCCCGTATCCGACACCGCGGGGCAATGCCGCGGCCTACTATCCGGAGACGAACCCGCTGATCCCGCTCGACCACGTGGCTCGTGGCTCGAACACGCCTGTGTCCAAGGCGGTCACGGTTCGGCTGGAGCGACGCTAGCCGTTCAGAACATCTTGCGGATGTCGTCCTCGAATTCGCGGACATGCGCCTCGGCCAGCTTGCGGGCCCGCACCCCGTTGCGGTCCAGGATCGCCTGCAGCACTTCGGTCTGGCCGTGCACGTGGTGGTCGAGGTCGGGCAGGCGCTCGCGGGCCAGGTTCCACATGCGCAGCGACAGGTCGAGGCTCTGGGTGAGCGTGTCGAGCAGGTACGGGTTGTGCGCCATGCGGTGTATCGAGCGGTGCACCAGCACGTCGAGGTCGAGCAGTTTCGCGGGGTCGGTACAGGCGTCGATGTCGCCGAGGAGCGCCTGCAGTTCCTGGCGCTCCTCGTAGCGCGCTTCGGTGGCCGCGCGCTCGGCGGCAAGCCCCTCGAGGCGTTCACGCATGTCGCAGATCGCTTCGAGGTCAGCGAGATCCAGGTCGGCGGCATAGCTGCCGCTGCGCGGGTAGACGACGACGAGCTTGCGATAGGCCAGGCGCTTGATCGCCTCCCGCACGGGCGTGCGCCCCACACCCAGTTCGCTGGCGAGTTGCTCCTCTTCGATGGGGGCGCCGGGCGCGATCTCGAGGGAGACGATCTTGTCGCGGATCGCGTCGTACGCCTTGTCGGATAGCAGCGGGCTCGGCACGCCGACCACCCCCTAACATTTCAGTTGGTGATCACGTTACATCACCAGTCGACGCCGAACTCCTCCGCAGCGTCGATGAGCCAGTCGGCGAGATAGCGGGCGAACGACGACCGCACGATGATGCGGTAGTCGGTGCCGTTGTCGCTCAACGGAATCAGCACCACGCCGGCCTGGCCGAGAACCGTCTGCGCGGCCGCGCCCCGACCGAACACCGCGGGGTGCAGATCCAGCGAGCAGCCTTTCGCGATGACGTCGCGAGCGTGCGCGCCGCGCAGGCGGAGCGTCGTGCGCTGAGCGGAGACGTCGACCGCGGCCCCGCGGTGCTCGGACACCGCCTCACGCAGAGCCGCTTCGAGGTCTTCGCCGTCACGGGTGGTCGAGGTGACGAGGCATTCCTCCGGGCCCAGCCAGATCACCTCGCTGTCGCGTCCCGCCACGACGGTCGACGCCGTCGTCGGCAACGCGTCGACACCGAGGACGTTCGCGGCCGCGGCCCCGCCCGGTCCTGCAGGGTCGACCCACAGATCGACCATCGCGACGAACGGCTCATCGGCGATCGCCGCCGACTGAGGAAGGTTTGCGAACCGAGATTCACAGCCCTGCAACGGGCTTCGACGGGTCAGGGTGTCAGCCATCGCGACGCGCTCCTTCTGGGTCGACGAGAACGGAGCCGGTGACCTCGACGGGCACCAGTTCACCGTCCACCGGTACGTGCAGAGTTTCTCCGATGCGGGCGCGCCCACCCTTGACGAGCGCGAGTGCGAACGGACGCCCCAACTCCGCGCTGCGATAGCTGGAGGTGACGTGGCCCAACATCGGCACCGGCGGGGGAGGCAACGCGCCGTCGTCGATGAACTCGATGATCTGCGCGCCCTCGGGCAGGACCGTGTCCGCATCGGTCGGCAGCAGCCCGACGAACTGCTTGCGCAAGGGATTCAGGTTCTCGCTGCGGGTGAACGAGCGCTTGCCGACGAAGTCGGGTTTCTTCTTCGACACCGCCCAGCTCATCCCGAGGTCCTGCGGTGTGATCGTGCCATCGGTGTCCTGCCCGATGATCGGGTAGCCCTTCTCGGCGCGCAGTACGTGCATCGTCTCGGTGCCGTACGGGGTGATCCCGTGGCGCTCGCCCGCTTCGATGAGCCGCTCCCACAGCGCGGTCGCATACCAGCCCATGACGTTCACCTCGTAGGCGAGCTCGCCGGAGAAGCTCACGCGCGCGACCCGCACGTGCACCTTCTGTTGTTTCTGCTCCTCGCGTCCGCAGGCGAGAGCGGTGTCCCGCCACGCCATGAACGGGAACGCCTCGTTGCTGACGTCGATGTCGTCGAACACCGAGCCGACGACGTCGCGGGACTTGGGGCCGACGACGGGGAAGGTGTGCCACTGCTCGGTGACCGACGTCAATCGCACGCGCAGATGCGGCCACTCGGTCTGCAGCCACTCCTCCATCCAGTCGAGGATGCGCGCGGCGCCGCCGGTGGTGGTGAACGCCATGTAGCGGTCCTCGGCCAACCGCATCACGGTGCCGTCGTCGATGACCATGCCGTCGACGCCGCACATCACGCCGTAGCGGACCATGCCGACCTTCAGCGTGCTCATCATGTTCGTGTAGAGCATGTCGAGGAACTGACCCGCGTCGGGGCCCTGCACGTCGATCTTGCCGAGCGTCGACCCGTCGAGGATGCCGACTCCGCCTCGTACGGCGGCACATTCGCGCAGCACTGCCGTTTCCATGTCTTCGCCGGGCAACGGGTAGTAGCGCGGACGCTTCCACATGCCGACGTCCTCGAACACCGCGCCGCGGTCGACGTGCCAGTCGTGCACGGCGGTCACTCGCTCCGGGTCGAACATGTGGCCGCGGTCGCGGCCCGCCAGCGCGGCGAACGCCACCGGTGTGTACGGCGGCCGGAACGTGGTGACGCCGAGGTCCTCCATCGGGACACCGAGGAGCTCGGAGGTGATGCCGGACGCGACCACACCCGACGTCTTGCCCTGGTCGTGGGCGGTGCCGATCGTCGTGTAGCGCTTGATGTGCTCCATCGAGCGCATGCCCGCCCCGACCGCGCGAACGAGGTCGGCGACGGTGGCGTCACGCTGGACATCGACGAACTGACGGGTCGCGGCATGAGCGTCGGGCACGTACCACAGCACGACGCCCGCGGCGCACGTCGGGACCGGGTCCGCCTCTCCCGCAAGGGGGTCCGATGGGGCGGCGAAGCCCAGCGCGCCGACCGCGGAGGCCGCGGCCTCCCTGCCGCTGCGAAGACAACCCGGCAGGTCGAACACGCCGTCGGCGGAGCCGACGACGCTCACCGCGTCGAGCGACTCCCCGGGCACGAAGGCGCCAAGCGTCTCGTCGTAGCGCAGCTTGCCCCGGGCCTGGCTGAACAGGTGCACCGCCGGATTCCACCCACCGCTGACGAGAAGCACGTCGCAGGGGATGACCGCCTCGGTGTCTTCTCGCCTGACGATCGCGTGTGTGACGCGGTCGTCGCCGCGCGTACCCGTGACGACCGAGGCGGGGTGAATCGCGATGCCGCGCGCGGTGCATCCGTCGCGCAGGTCCTGGCTGACGCGGTGGCGGGCGTCGACGATCGCGCTGATCGTCACGCCGGCGTCGTGCAGGTCGAAGGCCGCGGAGTACGCGCTGTCGTTGGTGGTGAAGACGACGCCGCGCTCGCCGACCCGGACGCCGTAGCGGTGCAGGAAGGTGCGCGCGCCGTGGGCCAGCATGATGCCCGGTCGGTCGTTGTCGGCGAAGACGACGGGCCGCTCGTGGGCGCCCGCGGCGACGACGATGTGGCGCGCGCGGATCCGCCACACCCGCTGCCTGCTGACCGCGGCAGGCGCCTCGGCGCCCAGATGGTCCGTGCGACGTTGCAGCGCAAGCACAAAGCCGTCGTCGTAGTGGCCGAAGGCGGTGGTGCGCTGCAGGTGCAGCACATCGGGGTAGGTAGCGAGTTCGGCGACCGCGTCGGCCACCCACTCGAGCGCGGGCCTGCCGTCGATGGTGTCGGTCGAGCCCAGCAGGGCTCCGCCCGCCTCGCTCTGCTCGTCGATCAGCACGACCCGCGCGCCCGCGCGCGCCGCAGTCAGCGCGGCGGCCAGTCCGGCGGGCCCCGCACCCGCGAC
>DATEIG010000794.1:0-11853 GCA_035279185.1 Mycobacterium sp. | reverse complement strand
ATGGTCTGGGCGCGACGGGCCATCTCGGCTTGGCGGCCGAGCGGCTTGAGCTGTCGGCGTAGCTCGGTGGTCAGGTCCGTCAGCCGGGCCAGGTTTGCCGACATTGCGTCGAGCTTGCGGACCGCCTTCTCCTTGCGCTTGCGGTGCTTGAGCACACCGGCCGCCTCCTCGATGAAGGCGCGGCGATCCTCGGGGCGCGACTCAAGGATCTCCGATAGCTTGCCCTGTCCGACGATGACGTGCATCTCACGGCCGATGCCGGAGTCGCTGAGCAGTTCCTGCACATCCATCAACCGGCAACTGCTGCCGTTGATCTCGTACTCGCTGCCGCCGTCGCGGAACATCCGGCGGGTGATCGACACCTCGGAGTACTCGATGGGCAGCGAGTTGTCGGAGTTGTCGATGGTGACGGTGACCTCGGCACGGCCCAGCGGCGGCCGCGAGGACGTGCCGGCGAAGATGACGTCTTCCATCTTGCCGCCGCGCAGCGTCTTGGCGCCCTGCTCGCCCATCACCCAGGTGAGGGCGTCGACCACGTTCGACTTGCCCGAACCGTTCGGTCCGACCACGCACGTGATGCCCGGTTCGAAGCGCAGAGTCGTCGGCGAAGCAAAGGACTTGAAGCCCTTCAGCGTCAGACTCTTGAGGTGCACGATGGGCCACACTACAGCCGGAAAGGCTAACGCTCGGTGAACCCCACGAACGCGTCGCCGACTTCTGACCAATCAGCGATGACTTTCAGCACCTGGCCGGGCGTGTTACCGCTTTCCAGCAGGTCAAGCAGCCGTTGGCAGGCGTCGCGCGGGCCTTGGGCGACCACCTGGACACGCCCGTCGGGCTTGTTGGCCGCGTAGCCGGTCAAGCCCAATTCGAGCGCCCGCGACCGCGTCCACCACCGGAATCCGACGCCCTGGACGAAGCCGTGCACCCAGGCGGTCAGCCGTACCTCAGCTAACTCCTGCATCACTAACCCCAAATGTCACTTCAGTCCCGGACTTGAGGGTGCGGCCGACCGTGCAGACCTGATCGATCGCCCGCTGCACGACCGTGACCACCCGTGCCCGTTCGTCCTCGGACAGCCCGGAGAGGTCGAGTTCCATGCGTTCGTCGAGACGCGGGTAGCACTCCTGGTCGCGGTCGGCGGCCCCCGACACCCGAATCGTGGTCGCGTAGTTCTCGCCGAGGCGGCGCTGCAGCGGGATGTCGCTGGCCATGCCACTGCACGCGGCGAGCGCGATCTTCATCAACTCGCCCGGCGTGAACACGCCCTCGACGTCCTCACTGCCGACGAGCACCTCAGCGCCGCGCGTGCTGTGTCCGACGTAGCGGCGCACCCCGGTGCGCTCGACCCACAAATCCGTCATGCCCTATTTCTACAACTTCCCGCGAAACGGAATTCCAGCAGAGGATTTGCAAGTGCAGGCCTGCTGGAATTCCGTTTCGGCGAAATCACGCCCGGCGGACCCGCGGGCGCGGTTGGCATTTGGGGCAGTAGAACGACGAGCGGTTCATGAAACTCTCGCGCCGCATGATCGCCCCGCAGCGCCTGCACGGCTCACCCTCGCGGCCGTAAGCGTCCAGCGACCGGTCGAAGTAACCCGACTCGCCGTTGACGTTGACGTACAACGAGTCGAACGACGTGCCGCCCTGGCCCAGCGCCTCCGTCATCACCTCGGCGGCGGTGTCCAACAGCTCCGCGAGCTTCGTGCGTGGCAGCGACGACGCCAACCGGGTGCCGTTGACCTTCGCCCGCCACAGCGACTCGTCGGCGTAGATGTTGCCGATACCCGACACCACGGTCTGGTCGAGCAGTTGCCGCTTGATCTCGGAGTGCTTCTGCCGCAACACCGTAACGACGCCGTCACGGTTGAAGTCCGGGTCCAGCGGGTCGCGCGCGATGTGGGCGACGGGCACCGGCACATCGGTGCCGTCGATCGTGACGAGGTCGGCGAGCATCCAGCCGCCGAACGTGCGCTGGTCGACGAAGCTCAGCGCGGTGCCGTCGTCGAGCAGCGTCGCGATCCGCAGGTGGCCCTCGTTGGGCACCTCGCCAAGAAGCATCTGCCCGCTCATCCCGAGATGCACCACCAGCGCTGAGCCGTCGTCGAGCGTCAGCCACAGATACTTCCCGCGCCGGCCCGTACCGGTGATGGTCTGGCCGAGCAGCCGCGCGGTCAGATCCGCGGGGCCTGCCTCGTGCCGTCGCACCGCACGAGGGTGATGCACCCGCACGGCGCTGATCGTCTTACCCGCCACATGCGCTTCGAGTCCCCGCCGGACGACCTCGACCTCGGGCAGTTCAGGCATCGACGTTCGAAGCGGACAACGCCGTCCACGCCGCCGCAGCGGCTTTCAACTCGGCTTCCTTCTTGGTCCGGCCGACTCCCCTGCCGTACTCGGTGTTCATCACGACAACCGTCGCGGTGAATTCCTTGTCATGGTCGGGGCCGGTCGCCGTCACCACGTACGACGGTGCGCCCATGCTGCGCGCGGCGGTCAGTTCCTGCAGGCTGCTCTTCCAGTCCAGACCCGCACCGAGCGTCGGCGCCGTCTCGATCAGCGAGCTGAACAATCGCAGGATGACCTCGCGCGCCACCTCGAGGCCGTGCTCGACATAGATTGCGCCAAGCAGAGATTCGATGCCGTCGGCCAAGATACTCGACTTGTCGGCGCCCCCGGAGTTCTCCTCGCCCTTGCCGAGCAGCAGGTGCGCGCCGAGGCCGCCGTCGGACAGTGCGCGACCGACATCGGCCAGCGCCTGGGTGTTGACGATGCTCGCGCGCAGCTTGGCGAGGTCACCCTCGGACCGGTCCGGGTGCCGGTGATACAGCTCCTCCGTGATCGTCAGCCCGAGTACTGCGTCGCCGAGGAACTCGAGTCGCTCGTTGGTCGGCAGTCCACCGTTCTCGTAGGAGTAGCTGCGGTGCGTCAGCGCCATGGTGAGCAACTCCTCCGGAAGCTCGACCCCGAGGGCGGCCACCAGCGCGGCGCGATCACCCGTCACTTCTCGTCGGTCTCCCGCATCGACGCGAGCTTCGCCCACCGCGGATCGATCTTCTCGTGCGCGTGCCCGGGCTCGGCCGTCGCCATCGCGATGCCGCAATCCGGGCACAGGCCTTGGCAATCCGGCCCGCAGAGCGGCGAGAACGGCAGCGCGAGGCCGACGGCGTCGACGATCGGCTGCTCGAGGTCGACGGAGTCGTTCACGACATGGCCGACCTCGTCGGCCTCAGTGGTGGCCTCGGTCGTGCTGTCGGGGTAGGCGTACAACTCGGTGAGGTCGATGTCGACGTGCCCGGCGATGGGCGTCAGACACCGAGCGCACTCCCCCGCGGTCGGCGCCGACACCGTTCCGGTGACGAGGGCACCTTCTGAGACGGATTCGATCCGCAGGTCCAACTCGAGCGGTGCGCCTTCTTCGATGGCCACCAGCTCGACGCCGATACGCGCCGGACTGGGCACCGTTTCGTGGACGGTCATCATCGACCCTGGCCGACGGCCCAGCCGGGAGATGTTGATCACGAGCGGCGAGCGGGATTTGTGGTGCGTCGCCATACCCCGATCGTACGGCGCGGGAGACGGCAGCTCTGCCCGCGTACCGCCGTCAGCGAGTGACGTAGTCGTGCGTCCCCGCCGCGGTGCGCAGCTGGTGGCGGCCACGGCCCACCGAGCGCAGGGTTCCGTTCAGGAACTCCTCGAACTCAGCGAGCTTGTTGTCGACGTAGATGTCGCATTCGCCGCGCAGCCGATCGGCTTCGGCGTGCGCCGCGTCGACGAGGCGGGTGGCTTCGGCGTTCGCGGACTGGACGATCTCGGTCTGGGACACCAGGCGCTGCTGCTCCTTGATGCCCTCCTGGACGGCCTTCTCGTAGGAGAGGTTGCCGTTCTCGATCAGACGATCGGCCTCGGCCTTGGCGCGACCGGCGCTGGCTTCGTACTCGCGCTTGGCCGTCGCGCTGATCCTGGCGGCCTCCTCGCGGGCCTCCCCGACCATCCGCTCGCTGTGCTGACGCGCCTCGGCGACCATGCGGTCGGCCTGCGACTTCGCGTCGGCCAACAGCCGATCGGCCTCGGTGCGGGCGTGGTTGAGCATCGAGTCGGCCTCCGCGTGGGCCGTGCCCACCATCGAGCCGGCATGCTCTTTGGCCTCGTTGAGCATCTGGTCGCGGGCGTCGAGCACGTCCTGCGCGTCGTCGAGTTCGCCCGGGATCGCGTCCTTGATGTCGTCGATCAGCTCGAGCACATCGCCGCGGGGCACCACACAACCCGCCGTCATCGGGACGCCGCGCGCCTCTTCGACGATCGCGCCCAATTCGTCGAGAGCTTCAAATACTCGGTACACGGCACACCCTCCAGGCGTAGTTGTTGTTACTAGTGTGCCTGGTGTTACCCCTGTGACTCGGCTTTCGCAGCCGGTGTGTCGCTTTCAGGCACTACGCCACCGGGCACTACCGCCTAGCATGCACTACCTGCGCGGGCGCGGAAAGCGCAAGCAAACCCGGCGCGGACGCGCAGTCCCCGCCGACAGCGTCGTCGACGGGGACCTCGCGGCACTGCTATTTCAGGACGGCGCCGATGGCGTCACGCGCACGATCGAGCATCGAGGCGAACGGCCCGACGGCGAAGTTGAGCTTCGCCGACTCGACGCCGGGATGCGGGCGCGTCGGTGCGATCGCCTCTGCGGCCTGGACGGCCTTCGCCATGCGGTTGAGGTCGTCGGAGTCCAGCTGCCGGGCAAGCTTGCTGAACTCCTCGTTCTCCTCGTTCTCGGCGTGCTCGACGACCGCGTCGCGGAACGTCGTGAGCTCGGTGATGAACTCCTTCGAGCCGATGTCCATGCTTTCCAGCTTCGACAGCTGCTGCTTGGCCTCGTGCTCCTCCTTCAGCCGGGCGTCGACGATGCTGTCGCCGTCGCTCAGCTCATTGCGCGCACGCGGATGGACCACCATCTCCTCAGCGGTCTCGTGGACTGCCAGCAGCGCACGGAGTTCGGTGAACGCCTTCTGGCGGGCTTCGTCGCTCGACGCCGACAGCACTTCGTCGAACATGTCCTTGATCAGATTGTGTTGGTCGCGAAGGAACTTCACGACATCGTCGGTCGACTGGACAAATGTTTCAGCCACGGCGGATACCTCCGTGAAATATCGGGTTTGGGATTGGGCGCGGGCTGTGCGCCACTGTCGGCTACCCGAGGCCGTGGGTGGTTAACCCTTGAGCTTTGTCCGCAGTCGCGCGTTCACGGGCTCGGGCAGTAACTCGGACACGTCGCCGCCCAGCGCGGCAACCTCCTTGGCCAGCGAGGACGAAACGAATGAATACATCGGCGTGGTTGCGACAAAAAATGTGTCCACGCCGGCGATGTGCTTGTTCATCTGCGCCATCTGCAGCTCGTATTCGAAGTCGGTGCCGGTGCGCAGCCCCTTGACGATCGCGGTCAGGCCGCGGGCCTTCACGAAGTCGACGACCAAGCCCTGGCCGGACTCCACGCGCAGGTTGGGCAGATGCGGCGTCGACTCCTCGATCATCGCGATGCGCTCGTCGGCGTCGAACATGCCCTTCTTGTTCGGATTGACCAGGACCGCCACCACGACCTCGTCGAACTGAGCCGCCGCGCGCTCGAAGATGTCGATGTGCCCCAGGGTCACCGGGTCGAACGATCCCGGGCATACGGCGCCGCTCATGACAAGCGACGCTACAGGGGACCCCCGGTGCTCTCGGCCATCTCGATGCGGGTGTCGCCGTAGCGGCGCGCGGGCCACGGATCCCAGGTGTCGGGCCAGGTCAGCTCGGGGCCGGATGCGGAGCGCTCCACGACGACGACACTGCCCTCGGTGGTCCAGCCACGTCCGGTGAGCACTTCGAGCATCGCCTGTACCTCGGCCGCACCGACGTCGTAGGGCGGATCGGCGAACACCAGGTCGACGGGTATTTCGGCGCCTGCGGACAGGACAGATGCCACCGCGGCGCGCCGCACCGTCGCACCGTCGGCGCCGAGCGCGGCGATGTTCTGGTTGATGACCGACGCGGCCCGCTGATCGGATTCGACGAACAGGGCGGTCGCGGCACCGCGCGACAGAGCCTCCAGACCCAGCGCCCCCGAACCGGCGTACAGGTCGAGCACGGCCGCGCCTTCGAGGTCGATGCGGGCGGCGAGCACGTTGAACAGCGCCTCCCTGACCCGGTCGGTCGTCGGACGGGTGCCCCGAGGCGGCACCGCGATCCGACGCCCGCCGAAGGCGCCCGCGACAATGCGGGTCAGCTGACGACCACCAGAAGGTCGCCACCCTCCACCTGCGCGGTCTGCGAGACGGCGATCCGCTCGACGGTGCCCGCCTTGGGCGCGGTGATCGCGGCCTCCATCTTCATCGCCTCGATGGTGGCGATCGTCTGGCCCGCCTCGACGGTGTCGCCGTCGCCCACGGAGACGGTGACGACGCCCGCGAACGGCGCGGCCACGTGATCGGGGTTGGACCGGTCGGCCTTCTCGGCGGCGGGGATGTCGCTGGCGATGCTGCGGTCGCGCACCAGCACCGGACGCAGTTGCCCGTTGAGGATGCACATCACCGTGCGCATGCCGCGCTCGTCGGGTTCCGACACCGCTTCGAGCCCGATCAGCAGTTCCACGCCGCGTTCGAGGCGTACCCGGTGCTCGTCGCCGCGGCGCAGCCCGTAGAAGAACTGGTTGGCCGACAGGCTCGACGTGTCACCGTACAGATCGCGGTGGGCGTCGAATTCTTTTGTAGGACCCGGGAAAAGCAGTCGGTTCAGGGCGGCTTGGCGTTTGTCGCCCGCTTGCGCGAGCACCGCCTCGTCGTCGGGCGTCAGCTCTTGCGTCGGCTTGGCGGGTGGGCGCCCGGCGAGCGCCTTCGTCCGCAGCGGCTCAGGCCAGCCGCCGGGCGGGTCACCCAGTTCACCGCGGAGGAATTCGATGACGGAGTCGGGGATGTCGAATTTCGCTGGATCCGAGGCGAATTCGTCGGCGGTGACACCCGCGCCCACCAACGACAGCGCGAGGTCGCCGACGACCTTCGACGACGGCGTCACCTTCACCAGGCGGCCGAGAATGCGGTCTGCGCCCGCGTAGGCGTTCTCCACCTCCTCGAACCGGTCCCCCAGCCCGAGCGCGATGGCCTGCTGACGCAGGTTGCTCAACTGGCCGCCGGGAATCTCGTGGTGGTACACACGGCCCGTAGGCGCGGGCAGCCCGGATTCGAACGGCGCGTACACCTTTCGCAGCGCCTCCCAGTAGGGCTCCAGTTCGCAGACTGCGTCCAACGACAACCCGGTGTCGCGGTCGGTGTGCGCGGCGGCCGCCACGATCGAGCTCAGCGCGGGCTGGCTGGTGGTGCCGGCCAGCGGTGCCGCGGCCCCGTCCACCGCCGATGCGCCCGCCTGCCACGCCGACAGGTAGGTGGCCAGCTGACCGCCCGGCGTGTCGTGGGTGTGCACGTGTACGGGCAGATCGAAGCGCGAGCGCAGCGCCGAGACCAACGCGGCCGCGGCCTGCGGCCGCAGGAGCCCGGCCATGTCCTTGATCGCCAGCACGTGCGCCCCGGCGTCGACGATCTGCTCGGCGAGCTTGAGGTAGTAGTCCAGCGTGTACAGGTTCTCGCCGGGATCGGAGAGGTCGCCGGTGTAGCTCATCGCGACTTCGGCTATCGCCGTGCCGGTTTCGCGTACCGCGTCGATCGCGGGCCGCATCGACTCGACGTTGTTGAGGGCGTCGAAGATGCGGTAGATGTCGATGCCGGTCGCGGTCGCCTCGTCGACGAATGCCTTCGTGACGAGCTCCGGATACGGCGTGTATCCGACGGTGTTGCGGCCCCGCAGAAGCATCTGCAGGCAGATGTTCGGCATCGCCTCCCGCAGCGCGGCCAGCCGCTCCCACGGGTCCTCCTTCAAAAAGCGAAGCGCCACATCGTAAGTCGCGCCGCCCCAGCACTCGACGGACAACAGCTGCGGCGTCATCCTGGCGATGTACGGCGCAATCATCACCAGGCCGTTGGTGCGCACGCGCGTCGCGAGCAGCGACTGATGCGCGTCGCGGAACGTGGTGTCGGTGACGCCGACCGCCTTCGAGTCGCGCATCCAGCGCGCGAAACCTTCCGGGCCGAGTTCGACGAGGCGTTGCTTGCTTCCCGGCGGAGGCGCCGCCCCGAGGTCGATCTGCGGCAGCTTGTCGTACGGGTAGATCGTCGACAGTCGCGGCCCATGCGGCTGGTTGACCGTGACATCGGCAAGGTAGTTGAGGATCTTGGTGCCGCGGTCGGCGGGAGTGCGGGCGGTCAGCAGATAGGGACGCTGGTCGATGAACGACGTGGTGATGCGGCCTGCCCGGAAGTCCGGATCGTTGACCACCGCCATCAGGAACGGGATGTTCGTCGAGACTCCCCTGATCCGGAACTCGGCCAGCGCACGCCGCGCGCGGGAGATCGCCGTCGAGAAATCGCGTCCGCGGCAGGTGAGCTTGACCAGCATCGAGTCGAAGTGCGCGCTGATCTCCGCGCCGAGGTTGGTGCCGCCGTCGAGCCGGATCCCGGCGCCGCCGGGCGAGCGGTATCCGGTGATGCGGCCGGTGTCGGGCCGGAAGCCGTTCGCGGGGTCCTCGGTGGTGATCCGGCACTGCATGGCCGCCCCGTGCACCACCAGCGTCTCCTGGGAGAGCCCGAGCTGTTCGAGCGTCTCGCCGTCGGCGATCCGCATCTGGCTCGCGACCAGGTCGACATCGGTGATCTCTTCGGTGACGGTGTGCTCCACCTGGATACGCGGATTCATCTCGATGAAGACGTGGTGGCCGCGCTCGTCGAGCAGGAACTCGACCGTCCCGGCGTACGAGTAGTTGATCTGACGCGCGAAAGCCACTGCGTCAGCACAGATCTTGTCCCTCACCTCGGTCGGCAGATTCGGCGCGGGCGCCAACTCGATGACCTTCTGGTGACGACGTTGGAGACTGCAGTCGCGCTCGAAGAGGTGCATGACGTTGCCGTGCCGGTCGGCGAGGATCTGCACCTCGATGTGGCGCGGATTGAGCACAGCCGCCTCGAGATAGACCATCGGGTCGCCGAAGGCGGACTCCGCCTCGCGGCTCGCCGCCTCGATCGCCTCCGGCAGCGCATCGGCATCGGTCACCCGGCGCATCCCGCGACCGCCGCCGCCGGAAACCGCCTTGACGAACAGCGGGAACTCCATGCCCGACGAGGCGGCGACGAGTTCGTCGACCGAGGCCGACGGTTCCGACGACGTCAGCACGGGAAGCCCCGCCGCCCGCGCGGCGGCGATCGCTCGGGCCTTGTTGCCCGTCAGCTCGAGCACGTCCGCGCCGGGCCCGACGAACGTGATTCCCGCCTCTGCGCAGGCGGCGGCCAGATCCGGGTTCTCCGACAGGAAGCCGTATCCCGGGTAGACCGCGTCGCACCCGGCCTGCTTGGCCACCCGGATGATCTCGTCGACCGAGAGGTACGCCCGGACCGGATGGCCGGTCTCCCCGATCTGGTAGGACTCGTCGGCCTTCAGCCGGTGCTGGGAGTTGCGGTCCTCGTACGGATACACCGCGACGGTCGTGATGCCCATCTCGTACGCCGCGCGGAAGGCGCGGATCGCGATCTCGCCGCGATTGGCCACCAGGATTTTGGAGATCACCAACGAACCCTAACGCCGAGCCGTCGGCCGTCGGTCAAATCAGCGTCGACCAGTAGCTCCAGAAGCGTGCGAGGATCATCAGGATCAAGGCCGTGAACCAGAGGGTGACCAACGACCACCGCCATTGGTAGACGAACCGCGCCACCCCGTTCTCCAGCCGCGGCGCCAGCGCGATGGCGGCCACCACCACGAGAAGCGGCACCGTGACCGCCCAGACCACCATGCAGTACGGGCACAGCGCGCCGATGCGGTACAGGCTCTGGAAGATCAGCCAGTGGATGAACGCGACGCCGAGCAGCGTGCCGACGGCCAGCCCACCCCAGTACCACCGCGGCAACCGGACCTTGGCGAGCGCCAGCACACCGGTGACCGTCACGATCGTGAACGCCACGATGCCGATGAGCGGGTTCGGGAAACCGAACGCCGATGCCTGCGGCGTGATCATCACCGAACCGCAGGACAGGACCGGGTTGATGCTGCACGACGGCACGTAGTCGGGGTTGATCAGGATCTCGATCTTCTCGATCGTCAGCGTCAGCGCGGCGGCCAGGCCGACAACGCCGGCGATCAACACCCACAGCGCGCTGGCACGGCCGACGTCGCCGCCGGGTCTCGGCTCACCCGCGGCCGATTCGGCCGGGCGGTCGGCGGGCTCGGCGGCGCTGTCGGTGGTGACGGTCATGGCGCGGCCGGTGGCGCCGGAGGCGGGGTCGGGTCAGGGTTGGGCCCGGCGGCCACGAGCCCGGGCACGTCGCCGACGATCTCCTTGATCTTGTTCACGAGATCCTCGGGCGTCTTGACCTCGTAGTCCTCGCCGTTGATGCGGATGGTCGGGGTGGAGTTGACGCCCGTCGCCGACGCCAGACCCTGGGCCATCTCGGTGTAGCGCCCCTTGTTGATGCAGTCCGGCACGCCGCCGCCCGCGCCCGCCAGACGGGCGGTCTTGATCAGGCTCTCGTTGTCGGGGAACGGCCCGACGTTCTCCTCAGGCTGTTGCGCGTAGAGCGCGGCATGGAACCGACGGAATGCGTCGGTGGACTCGTCGGCAACGCAGTAGGCCGCGTTGGACGCGCGCGACGAATAGCCCTGGCCGGCGCGGTCCAGAATCGAGACCATGTAGTAGTCGGCGGCCACGGCACCGCTGTCGATGAGGTTGTTGACCGTCCGGCCGAACTGCTTCTCGAAGTTGCCGCACGCCGGGCAGAGGAAGTCCTCGTAGAGGCCGAGCACGGCCTTGGGCTCCTGGGTGCCCTCCTTGGTGATGAGCTTGCTCGACGTCACGCGGATCGACTTCGCTTCTCCGGACTCGGGCTTCTTCTCGGAGCCCATGACGATGTAGAGCACCAGCCCCACGCCGAGCAGCACGACGATCGCGGTCAAACCGATCTGAATCAGCAGGTTGCGCCTGCGGTCGGCGGCGTTGAGGTCATACCGTGCGTTCTTCTTGGGTTTCGTGGCCACGCGTCAAGGGTACCGGCGGCGTTCTGCGGGTTTGTCAGCTGCGGCGTAGATGGCGTCGCAGCGCCGCGATGATCTCGTCGACGGCCGCCGCGGCGCCGCCACCCAGGCCGAAGAAGTTGGGGAAGGCGTGGATCATCGCGCCGAACTCGAGCAGGTCGACCGCGACACCCGCCGACGACAACGCGGCGGCGAACTGACGGCCCTGGTCCAGCAGCGGGTCGAACCCGGCGGTCACCAGCAGGGCGGGCGGCAGTCCGGACAGATCGTCGGCGAGCAGCGGCGACACCCGGGGGTCGGCCGGATCGATGCCGGAGCCGCCCACGTACTGCTCATGACAGAAGTCGATGTCCCAGCGACGCAGGAAGAAACCGTCGGCGAAGAGGTCCATCGAGCGGGTTCGGGCGGTGAAGTCGCACCACGGGTACAGCAGCAGCTGCATCACCGGACGCGATGCCTCGTCGTCACGAGCGCGCAGTGCGACGACCGCCGCGAGATTTCCGCCCGCACTGTCGCCGCCGACAGCGATCCGGGTTGGGTCTGCCCTGAGGTCGGCCGCGTGGTCGCACGCCCAGCGATACGCGGCGTAGGAGTCTTCGGCCGCCGCGGGCGCCTTGTGCTCAGGCGCCATGCGGTAGTCGACGAAGAGCACATGGACCTTCGCCCGATCGGAAATCACCTCGCACAGGTTGCCGTGCGTCTGGTAGCCGCCGACGACGAAACCGCCGCCGTGAAAGAAGACGAGCAGCGGATCTC
>DATEIG010000793.1:0-3624 GCA_035279185.1 Mycobacterium sp. | reverse complement strand
GCCGCCTGATTGTCGCGGTGCAGCGAGATGGTCACATCGAGGTCGGCCGCCGGGCGTGGCGCGCGCACGAGGTAGTGCCCGTCGTTGCCGTTGAACGGCGAGGCGTACAGCCGCTTCTTCACGACCGTCGGCGCGCCCGCGTCAGGGGGTAGCACGTAGGCATGCTGACCGCCGCGGGCGTTGTGCACCTCCGCGACGATGTGCCGGACCACGCCCTGCGCGTCATGGCACCAGTACAGAGTCAGAGGGTTGTAGGCGTAGCCGAGGACGCGGGCCTGCAGCAGCGCGGTGACGGTGCCGCCCGGCAACTCGATGTCGCGCGAGGCCAGGAAGGCGTCGATCCGTTGGCGCAGCGTCTCACCGTCGTGCCCCGCGAAGTGGTCCTCGGCCTCGATGCGCGCGAACGGTCTCAGCCATGCCGGCAGCTCGGGAAGGTTGTCGATGTCGACGTACCAGCTGTATCCCCGGTGCTCGAAATAGTGATGGACCGGGTCGCGGCGGAGATGCGTGATCCGGGTTCGATACAGCGCGGGGGCGCTGACATCGTTCTTACTTGGTTCCACATCCGGTATTCGGAGCGACGGTCGCCGTGGATGGATGTGAACAGGGTCACCGAGGGACTTCCTCTACACAGAGGTCAGCTGCCAGCTGTGGGCCGCCGCGACAAGGCCCTGGACCAGCGCCGACGTCGGCGGAGACAGGCCGTCCTCAGCCGCGGGCGCGCTTCGCGGGCTGATCCCGCGAAGTCGTGACGACAGCTCGAGTTGGGTGCCGCCGCCGCGGGCGCGGTTGACCGGGTTGTCGGGGTGCAGGCCCCGCAGTTCGCGCGGAATCGCGTCGAGGTCGGTGATGACGCTGTAGCCGGGGATCTCGACGTGTCCGGCGACGTGCTCGGCGAGTGTCCGGTTGGCGCCGCCGGCGAGCACTTGCGTGCTTCGGCCCAGCCTGCCGTAGCCGTGCAGCGAGACGACGACCTCGACATGGTCGAGGAACTCGGCGAGCCGTTCGGATTCCTCGGCCCGGTAGAGCGCCGAGGGCAGATGATGCGGATAGTCCGCGGGGTGGCGCACCAGGTACACCGACGCGCTCGCCGCGTCCGCGGTCCGCTCGGCGATGACGTCGGTCATCTGCTCCAGCCCGCCGCCGTGAATCGCCATGAAGCCGAACCGCGACCGCAGCGCGCTCTCCTCGCGCACCGCCGGGTCGGACAGCAGCTCGGAAAGTGATTGCGGCGCACCGACTCCGGAGTTGTCTCTCGGTACCGGCCAATGTGAGGGATCCCACCGGCGGAGGAAGTCGACCCAGCGGTGCGGCAGGCCGTGGTGCAGTGCGCCGTCGATGATGCGTTCCAGGTAGCCGGGCCGCGGCGGCCCCGGCTCGACGCGGTGGTCGATGTAGACCCATGCCTGCGACGGCCCCGCGTCGGTGTGCACGGTGAGCCGGTCGCGGCGGTACCTCACCGGGACGCCCTCGGCGCTGTCCAGCGTGGCGAGATCGTGGTCGTCGAGTTGCCAGAGCACACCGTGAACCTGTGACCCGTCGACGGGTTCGACGGTTGCGACGCCCCGTTCGTTGATCAGCCAGCCGTGGTCGGCCAGCGTTGCGGGCCGGGGGTCGGTGGCGCTCGGGCACCGTCGCGCCATCTGCTCGACGCACAGGTTGGACCCGTACGCGAAGTAGCTGTGGCGGACGTCGAGCATTCACTCCAGCTTAATGGCGGCGCGCGGGCGCCCGGGAGTCAGCCGCGAACGGTCAGGTAGATCAGTACCACGTTGAGGACGATGATCATCGCCGCGACGGCCCATCCCAGCAGCGTGGTGACCCGGTGGTTGACGTCGTCGCCCATCAGAGACTGTCGACTGGTCAGCCGTATCAGCGGGATCAGCGCGAACGGTATCCCGAACGACAGCACGACCTGTGAGATGACCAGTGCGCGGCTGGGGTCGACGCCGATGGCGAGGATCACCAGCGCGGGGACCAGGGTCACGAGGCGGCGCGCCAGAAGCGGATAGCTGCGGTGCAACAGGCCCTGCATGATCATCGCGCCCGCGTATGCGCCGACGGACGTCGACGCCAGTCCCGACGCGAGCAGACCGACCGCGAAGAACAGTGCGACGGTCGGCCCGAGGGTGTCGCGAACCGCCGAGTGCGCGCCTTCGATCGAGTCGGTGTCGTCGCGGCCCTGCAGGTTGGTCGCCGCGACGAGGACCATCGAGAGGTTGACCGCGCCCGCGACCAGCATCGCCAACCCGACGTCGATGCGCGTCACCCGCAGTAGCCACGTGCGCTCCGGGCCTGCTTCGGGATGGCCGTGGCGATCGCGGGCGAGGCCGGAATGCAGGTACACCGCGTGCGGCATCACCGTCGCGCCCAGCATCGCGGTGGCCAGCAGCACGCTCTCGGCCCCGTCGAAGCGGGGCACCAATCCTTCGGCGGCCTCCGCGAGCGGCGGGGTTTTGACGAACAGGCTCGTCAAGAAGCCGATCGCGATGATGAGGAGCAGCCCGCTGATCACCCGCTCGAACACGCGCTGACCGCGACGGTTCTGGACGGCCAGCAGCAGCAGCGACACGGCGCCGGTGATGATGCCGCCGACGAGCAGTGGCAGGTCGAACAGCAGATGCAGTGCTATCGCGCCGCCGACGACCTCGGCGAGATCGGTTGCCATGGCGACCAATTCGGCCTGCAACCAGTACGCAATGCGGGTGGGGGTGCGGGTATGGTCGGCCACGGCTTCGGGCAGGGTTCGCCCGCTGACCAGCCCGAGTTTGGCCGACAGGTACTGCACGAGTCCCGCCATCACGTTGGCCAGGAAGATGACCCACACCAACAGGAAGCCGAACTGTGCGCCCGCGCTGATGTTGGCGGCGACGTTGCCGGGGTCGACGTAGGCGATCGCCGCGACGAACGCAGGGCCGAGCAACATCCAGCTCGGACGCATCCGCGTCTCCGAATCACGCAGCAACTGACCCAACCCTCTATCCGGACTGTCGAATAGAAAAGTTAGGTTAGCCGAAACCCCTAGCCTGTCGCTACGCCGGGGTCACCAACCGAAGCCCCAGCCGCCGCCCCACCCGATGATCGGGAAGCCCCAGTAGCCGTAGTTGTTGTTGGGCGGCGGCGACGTGACGATCTGCGCGCTGCCGTTGGTCTCGCACTGCGTGGTGTTTGGGCTCGTCTTCGTGCATTCGGGCGCCGCCGTGGCGAGCGGCGCGAAGGCGACTGCCGCAGAAGCGCTCGCCGCAACGAGAATCGTTGTCACACAACGAGTTTTGCTCATGATTGGCCTCCTCTGGCCAAGAGGCGAGAGAAGTGGCGGCTAGCGGTGGCCGCCACCGCCCATGCCGTGGTTGCCCCAGGCGCCGCCGCCGACGATCAGCGCGGGGCCGTAGAACTCGTCGTCCCACGGGTAGGCGTAGGCGGGCACGTCCGGAGCGGTCGCGTTGAGCTGGACGTTGCCCGGTGTCGCGCATTCGGTCGTCGCGGTGCCCACATCCGAGTCGCCGCCGACGCTGGTGCACTGAGGCAGGGTCGAATCATCCGGGTCGGCTGCCGCGAGGGGCGCGGCAGCGACCGCCGCAGCGGCGCCGGCCGCTGCAAGAACCGGTAACAGGTAGTGCAGGG
>DATEIG010000792.1:0-6547 GCA_035279185.1 Mycobacterium sp. | reverse complement strand
CCCCATCGTCGGCCCGCCACCCGTCCCCCCGGGGTGGCGGGCCGACCCGGGTTCACGTGCCTAGATCCGCGGAGCCGTGCCGGGGCCGGCCGTACCCGTCGCGGTTCCGACATGGCGGTCGTCGCGTCGCTTCAGACCGATGAGTCCCAGCAGGCCGAGCAGTCCCGCGAGTCCCCACAGGCCCGTGTTGTCGCCGTCGTCTTGGTTGTCGGCGGCCAGCGTCGTCGTCGTCGTGGCCGGCACAGGGCTCTCGTAGGTGGTGGCGTGGGCCAGACCCGCCCCGCCGAACGTGAGTGCACCGGTCATACCGAGGACTGCAATGGCTTTACGCATGTGAATCTCCGTTGTCTCGTCCGGGCGTTGACCCGGATATGGCCGCAGACCAAGGGCTAGAGTCCGCGATTCATCGCGACGAATGAGACGGTTTCCCCCCCGTCGCACGGCGATTACTACCCGCGTCCGAACCCGATAAACGTGAACGTGACGCGCAACTGTCAGGCTGCGTCAGTTATCGGCCGGGGGTCATCGAGCCGATGTAGTACGTCTCGTTCCCCGTCGGGAAACCGCCGCCGTCGGTGGCGATGTGCACGTGGTCGTAGTGATTGGCCGTCTCGTTGCCGTAGTCGGCCGTCCAACTCGGCGCGCCGATGCCGGGGTAGAAGCCCTGCCGCCAGATGACGTGAATCACGCCCCACCGCTTCGCATTCGCCAACGCCAGACCCGCGATCTGGTTTCCGAGCTCAATGCCCTCGTCCGACTTGTGGTTCGGGATCATGACGTCGATTGCCAGCCCGTTGGGATGCCACGGCAGCGGATCCTGCCGCGCTCCGCCGATGGTCGTGATCTCGGGGAACATCACGCTGATCGCGCGTGCCACCCAGATGGTGTGGATCTGCAGTCCCTGCTCCGGTGCGATGCCGACGGGAAGCGCGAAACCCGCCGACTGATTCGCGACGGGCGCACTGGCCGCGATCAGGTCCGGCGCAGGGGGCCTGTCGGGCTGCACCGCGTTCGACGACGGACCTGCCGGGCTCGCCGCGGGCCGCTCGTCGCGCGTCGCGGGCTGATAGAGCAGTGCGGCCGACACAGCTACCGAGGCCACGACCGCCAGCAAGCGGCCCCGACCGTTGGCGAGCAGGTCCTTACGCACGCAACGAAGGATACTTTTCTGCCCGGCCCGACGTGGCAATCTCCCCCAAGCCGGCGAATCGTCATCAACGTGATGTTGTCGGGGTTCCGCGAGGAACGCGGCGCGTAGTCCTACTCATCCACGTCAGGCCGGTACGCGGCATCCTGGACGCATGCCGCTGCGCTCCTCCGTGCCCGACGCCCGCGCCGTGACCGCGAGTACCAAGCCCGACCGTGACCGCGCGGTCGACGTCGCCCGGCTCGCGGCCCTGGTCGTCGTGATGTTCGGCCACTGCGCGCTGCTGCTCGCCACGATCGACTCAAATGGCCTCTGGATCGGCAACCTGCTCGGTGAAAAGCCCGCACTGACGCCGATCACCTGGGTCGTGCAGGTGATGCCGCTGTTCTTCCTCGCGGGGGGCGCTGCCGGTGCCTACGGGTGGCGAGAAGGCACGCAGTGGGGGACCTGGCTGGTCGCCAGGGCGCAGCGGCTGTGTCGTCCCGTGTTCTGGTATCTGGCCTTCTGGACGGTGGGCCTCGCAGTGGCGGCGGCTGTGCTCGGTGCGGATTCCGCGCTGGGGTTGGGCCGCGAGTGCGTGGCCCTGCTCTGGTTCCTGGGCATCTACCTCGTCACGCTGGCGTTCGTCCCGGCGTTGACGAGGATGCGCGGCGCACGGACTGCGGCAGTCGTCGTCGGGTCGCTGCTGCTGTCGGCGACCATGGTCGACGCCCTTCGCATCGCCACCGGTGAACTCTGGGCAGGGCTACCGAACTTCGTCATCGTCTGGCTGATCCCGATGGTGATCGGTGTCGCCTACGCCCGCAAGCTCATCGGCGTCGCAGCCGCCGCGTCGGTCGCGGTGTCCGCGCTGGCCGCGCAAGTACTGCTGGCGGTCTTCGGACCGTATGAGGTGTCGCTGGTGGTGACCGGCACCGAACACATGTCGAACGTCACTCCGCCGACGCTTCTGCTGGCACTGCAGTGTCTGTGGATGTCCTGCGCCTTCGTCGCCGCGGCGGGGCCGATCCAGCGGTGGGCTCAACGCCCGCGGGTATGGCGGGTCGTGGCGGTGGGCAACGGGGGAGCGATGACGCTCTATCTGTGGCACATTCCCGCGATCGCCGTCGCCACATTCACATTGCACGCCGTCGGCCTGGACGCCTACGACGTTGAGGCGCCGGGGTTCTGGGGCCTGCTCGCGCTGCGGGCCGCCGTGTTCGCGGTCGTCATGGCCGCGACGTTCTTCCTGCTGTCACCGCTGGAGCATCGCAGGATCCCGTGGTGGGACGGACCGGTCGATGCGACTGGAGTGCGGTCGACAGCGGCGGGTGTGCTGATATGCGTCGCGGGGGTGGCCCTCGTCCTGCTTGCCAAGAACGGCCTCGGCGACACCACCGGGTACACCCTGCTGGGATGCTTCGTGGCCGCGGCCGTGGCCGCGCGTGCCAGCGCCTCCGGTCACAGCCTCGTCGCAGATCGGTAACCGATCGAAAGTTCGCGGTCCCGAACGCATTCAGCCGCTTTATGCTGCGCAGTGATCGCTGTCACAACGAGACGCGGCGATGTCGACAAGGGCGGGACCCGGCGAGTGCGAACAGTATTGGGGCTGTCGAAGACGTCGACCAGTATCGGGTGGGTCCTGGTCGACGGACGGGATCCCGCCGCGGATCCACTGGACCACGATGCTTTCGACATCACCGACGCGAGCACGGCGGCACCCGCTGCGACGGCGCGCCGGGTCCGCGATATCGCCACCGCAAGCGGATTCACCGTCGACTCCGTTCACGTGACCTCCAGTGGCAATGTGTCCTCGCTGCGTGAAGCGCTGACGGAGTGCGGTTTCAACGATGTCGTGCCCGTCCCCTTCACGGAGGCGGCCAGGTCGTGGGGTCGAGACACCGGCTACGCCCTCGCCATGGAGAAGACCGCCGTATGCGTTTTCGGGCAGGACTCGGCATCTCTTTCGACTATCGAAACCCGTAGCGGCGCAGTTCAATCCACGACGACAATGGTCACAAGCGACATCGCGAGATTCATCTCGTGGTTGAACTTCGCCCTCGGTGCCGATGGTCAGCAGCCGGATGTCCTGTTCCTCATCGGAGGCCGGTCCAAGCTCGACGAGGTGGCCGAGCCACTCGAGCGGGCGCTGTCGGTGCCCGTCGTCGCCAGTCACGACGCGCAGATCGCGTTGGCCCGCGGTGCGGCATCCTCGACCGGCAGATGCACATATGTCGCGGCGGTCGACCGCGGTGGACTTTCGGTGCAGACCCGCGCGCTCACCGTTGTCGCCGCTGTCGCGGTCGTCTCTGTTTTCAGCCTGTCCGCTGCAGCCAGTTCACTTCCGCTACCGCAGAGCAACGCGGCTCAGCCGACACCGCCTGCGGGCGACAGCGTCGAGCGTCCTGCCGTGGGCGTGCCGGTCGCGCCGATGGTGTTCCCGCCTCCGGCGGCGCCGACGGTTCAGCCGGCGCAGGAAGCACCGCCCGCACCCGCGGCCGCCATCCCGTATGCCGTTGCGCCGGAGGCGATTCCTTCCGCCGTGCCGGAACCACCCGCCGCCGTGCCACCAGTCGAACACCTTCCCGACCCGCTACCTGTCCAACATCTTCCGGACGGGCAGGGCGTGCCCGCACCGGGCCCGGTGGCGCCCCCACCCGTCGGCATGTTCGACGTACTGCCGTGAGCTAGAGGCGACTCACCGCGAAAGTCGCTGCGTCACCGACCATTCCGTTCACCGGGTACAGCGCGTGCGCGAACGACGGCTCTCCGCCGGGTGTGCCGTCACAGATTGTGTCACCTTGTGCACACAGCTCTGTCATCTTCGCCGCGTACGCGGGGCCGTTCGTGATCGCCGGAGCGCCATAGCGATTGGTCCAGGCATCCGACGGCTTGCCGAACAGCGCGACGGCCGCCACATGCTCGGCCACGTCGACCGGCAACGGCTCGGGGACGGCGGCCGCAGGCACTCCGGCAGGCACCTGCGCGGAGGTCACGAAACCCGCCACCGCAGCGCCCTGGGAATAGCCGCCGAGAACGATCCGCGTGTTGGGGCAATTCGCCGCGGTGGCTTCAACATGAGACCCCGCGTCCCTCACCCCGTCGACGACGGTCTGCACGAGAGCCGTCGTGTTCGCGAAGTCTCCGCTCGCGGCGTAGTTGACCGGATAGACCGACACCGACCTACCTGCCGCCTGCGATCGCACCGCGTCGACGAACGCCTGCCCGACACCTCCGACGCCGGCGGGCTCGCCGGTGCCGCGCGCGAAGACCACCTCGACATCCGGACACGGTTCGGCCGACGCCGTGGGAACCGGTGCCCCGAAGACCGATACGGCGACGGCCGCTCCGACGACACCCGACAATGCGCTGACTTTCATGGCTCTCCTCCCGGTTTCGTCGGGTGGAGTACCCCGTGCGTGCTGTTCACACGCGGCTCGCCGCGAATGCGGCGGCGTCGCTGACCATGCCGGTCTGGACGTAGGCGCCGTGTGCGCGCCAGTCCCAGCCTCCCTCGGAGCAGATCGGGTCGTTCTGCACGCACATCTCGATCGTCTTGGCCCGGTACAACGGGCCCACCGACGGGAGTGGACCGGCGGACAGGCTGTCGGCGAACGAGCTGCGCGCACCGCCGAACTCCGCCGCAGCCGCGACATTGCCTGCCACCTCGGCCGGCAGCGATGTCGTGGCCAGGTCGACGACGGCGGCGCCCTGCGAATATCCGCCGAGGACCATCTTGGTGGCGGGACAGTTGGCGGCCATCGACTGCACATGGGCGCTCATGTCGTCGCCCCCGGCCGGCGTGCTGCTCGCGAAGTCATTGCTGGCCGGGTAGTTGACCGCGTACACGCCGACCGACCGACCGCCCAGCCGGCCGCGAAGGGCGTCGACGAAAGCTTGCCCGATTCCGCCGACGCCGGGTGGCTCGGTGGTTCCTCTGGCGAAGACGACTTCGACGTCGGGGCAGGGAGCGGCGACCGCGGATGGCGACGCGAAAAGTAGGGCGGGTGAGCAGGCGCCCACCGTCGCGACGGCGCCGACGACGCGGATGACCGCGCGGGATGTGATCTTCATGCCCGTATGTCGTGGCGGCCCGCCGATACGTGACAGCCGGCTTGCAGCCCAATGGCACAAGAAGGCACTAACCCGCGGCCACGCCCCGGTACGCTAACCGTCGAAGCCGGTGCACAGCGGAGGGGACGACAATGAAGTTGATGGCAGTACTCGCACTGACCTGCGGGATCGCCGCCGCGCCGATGATGGCGGCAGGCGCCGCTTCGGCTGAGCCGGGCACCTGCGACGGTGTGGACTGCACCCCGTACGTCAAGCGCAACATCGTGCCGACCGACTACTGCCAGTTCAAGAACCGCTATCCGTTCGGCGTCGACGCCAAAGGCGACACATTCGTTTGCGCGGCCAGGAACCAGTGGGTTCCGGTGGCGCCGCTGATCGGCGTGCGCACGATGCGCGCACCGTGCGACGAGAAGGTGCCCGGCACCGCACAGACTCCCGCGGGACAGCTGCTGAACTGCGAAGGGCAGGCCTGGACCGCCTGGAACGACGTGCTCTACTACCAGTGACCCGCCGCGCCTAGACGCGCAGCTGGGCGAATCAGCCGCCGTTGGTGACGGGGTTCGACGACAGCGTGATGATCTGGCCGTTCTTCCAGATGCACCACCGGCCACCCCAGCCGGTCGTCCACACCACGGGCTCGCCCAGCCAGCGTTCCGCGGGCTTGCGCGGCGCCCAGTCGGGAACCGGGTCGCCGACGGCGGCCCAAGGCGGATTGGGCGCCGGGGGAGGATCGGCGCTCGCCACGCCGATTCCGAGGACCCCGGCCACGAGGCCGCCTGCGAGCGCAGCCGCGGGCAATACCCTGCGCACGATCATGTCCAGTCCCATACCGTCGGATCGTTGGGCGGGTAGTTCATGCACACATCGGTGGCGTGCGCGGCGACACCCTTGTTGTTGAAGAACAGCTTCGCCCAGTTGCCCCAGCGGGTCGCCATCTGCTCGTAGTAGACGTTGGTCGCGGTGTCCTCCGAATACTGGCGCCTGCCGGCGTAGTCCAGCGAGAAGAACCAGTAGATGCGGTCGCGGGCGCCGTTCTGCACATCGACCGGCCTGTTGTGATAGTCGATCATGTAGCGCTCGTAGTAGATCGGGTCGGTGTCGCGCGTCGCCGCCATGTACTGGTCGACGGAGCACGTCGTCTTCAAGATCCGGTTCGGTATCGGATAGTCGTCAGTCGCATCGGCGGAGGCGACGGCCGGGATCGTCATGGCCGCCACGGACATTGCTGTCGCCGCGAGCATCGCTTTGTTGAACATGGATTTTCCTTTCGCTACTGCTCTGCCGCCAACGCCGGGCCCGCCGGTGGCGGCGACGTGTCCGAACCCGGCGCGGCCATCTGGGTGAGGA
>DATEIG010000791.1:0-18434 GCA_035279185.1 Mycobacterium sp. | reverse complement strand
CCCAGGCCGCTGCCCGCCCCCGTGACGAGGGCGATGTCCGCGATGGGTTCAGCCATCGCTCGGCACGGTCTGGGCCAGCAGCTCCGACACATCGTCCAGCTCGTCGAAGCTCCAGCAGGTGGCCAGCAGTCGTTCGGTGCGTTCGGAGCCCAGTACCGGCCCCACCAGCTCGCGGAACTTCGCGTCGAGTTCGGCATCGTTCAGCGGTGCAGACGGCGTGCCTCTGTTGCCCCGGACTTCCGTGGCCAGCGACTGCCCCGAGGCCAGGATGACTTCGACGTCCGCGTCCTGCTTGCCGACCGCCGGATCGCTGACGACCTTGACCCGTTCGCGAAGGTCGACCACATCGGGCCGCGTCAGGATCGACGCCGCCAACTCGTCGGGCCCCAACCGGCGGAAGATGGCTGCCGCAGCCGCGCAGTGACGCAGGCTGAACTTGGCCTGCATGGGGGTGGACGGCTGCGGCAGGTCGGTGAAGCGCGCCGCAGGCACGGACACGCGGATGTCGATCGACGCGACATCGCCCGGCTGGACCTCGTTCTCGGTCACCAGGGCGATGACACCGTCGATCATGGGATGGGTCAGCGATCCGCTGGGATACAGCTTGTGGCCGTTGCTCGTGAGATTCCAGGTCTCGCCGAGACCGGCGCTGATCTTCTCGGGGGCCGGTTCGTCGCTCATCACGGCCAGGTAGCCGAAGTCACCCTCGAGGGCTCGCGCGCCCGCGGTGAGCTGGTGGGCTGCGAGCGTCGCGGCCAGCACACCGTCCATCGCCGCCTTGCCCGGATGCATGCTCTTCAGGTCGCTACCCGCCATGATGCGCAGTCCCGCAGCCTGAGTCGCGCCTGCGGCGATCGCGTGCTCGACCTCCTTGCGGCCGAGCCCCATCGTGCGGGCGGCCGCGGCGGCCGCGCCGACATGACCCGAGGTGCCGGTGACATGCCAGCCCACGTCGTAGTGGGTCTGCCCCGCCGCATGCGCGACCCGCGTCTCGACCTCGAAGCCGAGCGCGTAGCTGGTCAGTGCCTGACGCCCGCTGACTGTTCTCGTGTCGGCGACCGCCAGGATCGCGGGCCACACCGAACAGCTACCGTGCACGGTCGTCCCCGGCGGGTTGTACACGTCGTCGAGATCGAGGACGTGGCTGGCGAACGCGTTGAGGAACGCCGCGAACGGCGGCGACACGCGCATGCTCGCGCCGACAACCGTTGCGGCGCCGCTGCATTCGTTCCCGGCGATCGCGTCACGGGCCCGCCGGGTCGCGTCGTCGGCCGACCCGCTGACCGTCACCCCGATGTGGTCGACCAGCGCGCGGCGCGCCGCGTGCAGCACCGCTTCGGGTATCTGGTCGGAATCGTGCTCCGCGACGAACCTGGCGAGAAGGGCGGTTGGTTCCGAACTCACTGATCCTTCCTCAGACCCAGTCCTTGCAGCAGCCCGCCGACGATGTCGGTCTGTTCCTTCAGATACGCCTCGAACTTGTCGTCCTGGAGGTTCTGCGTCACCAGACCGTCGGAGGTGGTCAGGTTCTTCCAGTCCTCGGTTTCGACCATCTTCGACAGGTCGTCCTGATAGCGCTGCACGGCGTCCTCGGGCATGTCGGGTGCGCCCATCACGGCACGGAACTGCACCGGCACCTTCGACGAGTCGACGCCCTGCTCGGTGGTGGTGCTGACATCGGGGAAGGTGTCCAGGCGCTGGTCACCCACGACGGCGATCACCTTCAGCTGACCCGCCTTCACCTGCTCGGAGACGTCGGATGCACTGCCCAACATGATGTTTGCATCGTTGCGCAGCAACGCGGTGATCCTCGATCCGGTGTCCTCGAATGACAGGAACTTCCACTTGGCGCCGAGGCTGTCCTGCAGGACCAACCGGGTCAGCGCGTCGTTGGCAGTGCTGGATCCGCCCGCCTGAACCAGCGTGTCCGGCGCACCCTTGGCGGCGTTGACGAAATCGGAGAACGAGTTGAACTGCGACTTGGCGTTGGTGACGATCACCTGCGGTTCCGTCGCTACGAGTGTGATCGGTGTCAGATCCGCGAGGCTCACCTTCGCGTTCGCCACCGTCATCGGCGTGGCCAGCCACGTCGGCGTCACCTGAGCGATCAAGCCTGCGTTGCCTTTTCGATCCACCATGTAGGACATCGCGCCGATGGAGTCGCCGGCGGGCACATTGCGCACCGGCCAGTTCGTGTCAATGATCTTGTTCTCGTACATCACCTTGATCATCTGGCGCGTGAAGACGTCGCTGCCGCCGCCGACCGCGTTGTGCGTGACGACCTCGACCGGCCCGGACTTACCTCCCCCGCCCCCGCCTCCCCCGCTGCCGCAGGCAGCGAGGGCCACGAGCGCGACGGCAGCCAGTACGACGGTGAGCAGTTGCCTGATTCGGACCATGATCGGCATTCCTTCCTCGGAACTTGAACGAGATTTACTGTTTAAGCGTCGATTTCGATGACCTGTTCGCGGACCTTGCGGGCCCGGCGACCGAAGGTCAGGACCAGGAGCAGAAGCACCGCCACACCGATCAGCACCGCGGAGATCGGGCGCTGCAGGTAGATGACCGGGCTGTTGTCGGAGAGCAGCAGCGACTGTCTGATCGAGTTCTCCGCGATCGGACCGAGCACGAAAGCCAGAACCAGAGGCGCGGGCGGGATGTCGAGTTTGCGCATGGCATAGCCGAGCAGACCGAACACGACCAGAAGACCGACGTCGAATATCGAGAAGTTCACGCTGTAGACGCCGACGACGGAGATCAGGATGATCGCCGGATAGAGCACCTTGTACGGCGTGTTCAACAGCTTCGCGAAGAACGGCACCATGGGCAGGTTCATGATCAGCAACGCGATGTTGCCCAGATACATGCTGGCGATGATCGGCCAGACGACGTCGGCGTGTTCGTGGAAGAGCAACGGGCCCGGGTTCAATCCGTAGAGGACGAGGGCGCCGAGAAGTACTGCGCCCGTTCCCGATCCGGGGATGCCCATCGTGAGCAGCGGAACCATTGCACCGCCGGTCTCGGAGTTGTTCGCCGCTTCCGGGGCCGCGACGCCTTCGATGGAGCCCTTACCGAACTCCTCGGGCGTCTTGGATGTCTTCTTCGCGATGATGTACGACACGAACGACGCGACCGTCGATCCGGCGCCGGGCAGTATGCCGATGATGAAGCCGACGACGCCGCCCTGAAGCATCGCGGGCGTCGACTTCTTGATGTCCGCCTTCGACGGCAGCAGCTCGCGCAGCTTCTTGGGCACCTCGAAGAGCTTCTTCTCGGTCTTGTCCTCGATGTTCACCAGCACCTCGCCGATGGCGAAGATGCCCACGGAAAGCGCGATGAACTCGATGCCGCCGGCGAGTTCGATCTGGTCACCGGTGAAACGTTGTTCACCCGAGAAGAGATCGGTGCCGATGGTGGCCAGGAACAGCCCGATGAACATGGAGATGAAGCCCTTGAGCATCGAGTCGCCCGCCAACATGATCACCAGCAGGAGCGCGAACACCATGAGGGCCGAGTACTCCGGTGGACCGAAGTTCACCGCCACGTCCGCGGCGATGGGCGCGAGGAACGTCAGACCGATGACGCCGATGGTGCCCGCCACGAACGACCCGATCGCGGCGATGCCGAGGGCTTTTCCTGCGCGGCCCTGCTTGGCCATCTCATAGCCGTCGATACAGGTGACGACAGACGACGATTCACCGGGGATGTTCAAAAGGATGGACGTCGTCGAGCCGCCGTACTTCGCGCCGTAGTAGATGCCCGCCATCATGATGAGGCCGGTCGCGGGATCGAATCCGGTCGCGATGGGCAGCAGGATCGAGATCGTCGCAGGCGGCCCGAGGCCCGGGAGAATGCCGACGAGCGTGCCGAGCAGGCAACCGATGAGCAGCCACAGCAGGTTGGTCGGCGTGATTGCCGTCTGCAGGCCGTGCAGGAGTCCCTCGAAGGCGTTCACCGGCGGTCCTCCGGGCGGCAACCTTCACCAAAGTCGTTCAGTACCACAGTGATCCTCCGGGAAGTTGCACCTCGAGCAGGGTGTCGAACAGCAGATACATCGCCGGCGGCACCAGCAGCAGGGTGACGATCAACGGGATCGAGCGGATGCGTTCGATCGCCATGATGATCAGCACGAAGACCTCGCCAGCGAGCAGGAAGCCGAGCGGTTCGATGAGGAACGCGCAGACGACGAGCGCGCCCCACACCAGCAGCGCCCGGCCCATCTGGCCCGGGTGCAGTGACAGCGTCGGGGCGTCGCCGCGGCGGGCCTGCGGACCGAACGCCCAGACGCCCGCGAGAAGCAGTCCCAGGACTATCAGGCAGCTCGTCAGCAGAACCGGGAGATAACCGGGGCCAGGCTCGCCGTTCGGGCCGCGGAACGCGAGCTCGGTGTGGCTGCGGTACAGCAGCCAGGCGCCGACAACGGCGATGACCAGTCCGAGCGCGATGTGCACGACGCGGGTGACGCGCTCGTCGCGCGTGTGGCCGGCGTCGTCCTCGTGCGGTTCGGGGAGTTCGGCGGCGGGCTGTTCGGCTTCGTCACTCAAGGCTTTCGCCTTCGGTTGAACGTCCTGATCCATGCAGAACCTCTTTGCGGGCTGGATTCTTCAAGATGGAAAACTTTTCTGTCTGCAGGAAAAGCTAGGACTCCAGTTGCGCTGTGTCAAGCGTCACTTCTGACGGCGAAGATGCGCGCTGAGTTGGCAAACACCTGGACGGATGACGGTAGGCTTCTTCTATGCAGAAGTCACGACCGGAGAGCGAAACCGGCCCCGCTTATCCCATCGCGTCGGTCAACAACGCGCTTCTGCTGCTCCTGCTGTTTCGTGAACAGCCGCGGGTGCGACTCACCGACGCCTGCAAATACCTCGGCGTCGCCCACTCGACGGCGCACCGGCTGTTGGCGATGCTCGCCCATCACGGCTTCGTACAGCAGGAACCGGTCACCCGCGCCTACATCGCAGGACCCGCGCTGATCGAGGTCGGCCTGGCCGTCGTCGGATCCCTCAACGTCCGAGAGCAGGCTCGGCCGATGATGGAGGAACTCGCTGCCGAGACCGGCGAAACGGTGCACCTCGGAGTCCTGGAGGGCGACCAGGTCCGCTACGTGGACGCGGTGGAGTCCGAACGGGCCCTGCGGGTGGTGGCGCGCACCGGCACCCTGGTGCCTGCGCACTGCACGTCGCTGGGCAAGGCGTTGCTCGGTCAGCTCACCGACCAACAGGTCGCGGCGCTGTATCCGACGTCGGCCGAACCGTTCCCCGCCCGCACCGAGAAGTCGATCACCACTCAGGCGAAGCTGCTCAAAGAGGTGTCCCGCGCCAGGGCACGCGGTTACGCCGTCAACGCCGGTGAGACGGAGGACGATGTGGGGTCGGTCGCGGTCGCGTTCCGGGACTTCGCGGGCCGGCCCGCATCGATCGCGGTGGCCGCGCCTACGAGTCGCCTCACCCCGTCACGCATTTCCCACATCGGCGATCTCATGGTGCAGACGATCTCGCGTGCCCCGGAATCGCCGATGGTCGCTCAGGGCTCCGCTGACTGACCACCTCCGCGCGCGCTGAGCGCGCCGGCGGCCGCGGTCACCACCATGACGAGCGCGAGGAGCCCGAACGCCGCCTCGACGCCGAACCACTGCGAGGCCACGCCTGCCGCAGCGAGGATCACCGTCTGACCCACCCGGTTCGTCGCCACCCGCATGCCGAGCGCCGATCCGCGGCTGGTGTCGTCGACGAGATCGACGACCCAATCCATGGTGGTGGTCTGCGTCAGGCCGATCGCGAAGCCGAGCACCGACATCGCCAGCATCATCGGGGTGAGGTTGTGGCTCAGTCCGACGATGAGCAGACACAGCGCCGCCACCGCCGTCGCGACGACGGTCAGGTTGACGCTGGGGATCCTGCGGACGAACCACGGTGTCGCGGCGCGCGCGAACAGCGCGCCGCTGCCGCTGATGCCCAGCAGGATGCCCACTTGTGACGACGAGAGACCGACGGCGGCGCCGAGCAGCGGCACGTAGACGAGAAGGAGGTCGTTCCCCCCCTTGGCCGAGAAACTCGTCATCAACGCGGCCGGCATGCCCCTGATGCGCAGCAGGCCCCACACCCGCTCCGGCTTGCCGGTGCGCACGGTCGACTGCTGGATCGTGGTCGTGCGCATCGCGATCGCTGCGGCGGGCAGACCTCCGACGAACACCCACGCCGCGACCTGCAGGGCCGCCGACGTCGACGCCAGGTCAGGGTTGTCGCTGTGGCCGATGATCACACCGCCGAGAACCGGGCCGACGATCTGGCCCAGTGCGGAAATCGTGGTGAGAGCTCCGAATCGGCTGATCCGGGCCAGCGAGCTCTGTGCCTGCGCCATGATGCTCTGCCCGCCGATGGTGCCCGTCGTGTGGCCGATGCCGAGCGCTGTGGTCGCGATCGCGAACGCGGGGATCGCCTCGGTGGACACCAGGGCGAAGGCGCCGGCCGCGGCGACGACGAAACCGAGCACCAGCAGGATGGCCGGATGGTGCTTCTCGGTCCAGCGGCCGAGGCTCACCGCGAACAGCATCGGGGGGATGGCGAAGCAGGCGGCCGTCAGCCCGAGTGTGGTGCCGTCGGCGCCGAGCGCCAGCAGTCGGTACGTCGAGACCGGTCTGGCCAGGGTGACCGCGACCTGCAACAGGAAGATGCTGACGACGGTGCCGACGAGCCACACCGGCGGGAGGGAACGCTCCTCGAGCTTCACCACGGCCGGGCCGTGGCGGTCAGAACTTCCAGCCACGCTCCGGCGTGGCCACGTCGACCTCGACGCCGTCCGGATCGCGGAACTTGAAGAATCGCGGCGGGTCGGCCTGTTCGGCGCCGTAGACCTCGATACCGCGCTCCTTGAGTGCGGTGACGACGGCGCCGGTGTCCTCGATCGTCACGCCGATGTGGTTGGGACCCATCGCGCCGTAGGTCCAGTCGGAGCGCTCGATGTCTGGATTAGGTTGCAGCAGAGAGTAATTGACCTCGCCGTCGCTGAGGTCTAGTGCCTTGCCCGGATAGTGGCCGGGGGTGCGGGCGTCGCCGAGGCGCTTGAAGCCCAGCACGTTCTCGTAGAACTCGGCGGTTGTCTCGAGGTCCTGCACGACGATCCCAAGGTGTCGGATGCGCACTACTGTCTCCTCTGTAGAAAGTATTTCTGCAAATCAGACTCTACTTCTGGAGGAAGGACGCGTCAATGGCGCGAGCAGACGCGAAGTCGCACAAACTCCGCGTGACACGCGCGAGTTTGTGTCTGCTCGACAGAAAGGGTGAGCGCGAAAGCGCTACGCGGTCCTCGGCGTGCGCTCCCCCACCGGTGTCTCGGCGCTGTCACGCCGCACTCGAAACGCCGACACGATCTCGAACAGCCCGAGGGCGATCAGGAATGCCCCGGTCACGACGGCGAGTGTGACGATCGACGTGAATGGCACCAGCAGCATGATGACGCCGGCGAGCACGGACATGACTCCGGCGAAGATATCCCAGCCACGCGCGCTCCTCTCGGCATCGCTGATCGCCGCAACAGTGGTCGCGACTCCTCTCATGATGAAGCTGATCCCGATGTAGACGGCGAACAGCAGAATCGAGAACGCCTCGCCGAAGTACCGGAATGTCAGCACCGCGAGAATCACCGACACGGCGCCGCTGATGAAGAGCAGTGCGCGCCCGCCACCCGACAATTCGGATGCCATCGCGACGAACAGTTGGGCGCCGCCCACGACCAGCAGATACAGGCCGAACAGGACGGTGGCGACGAGGACGGTTTTGCCCGGCCAGGCCAGCATCAGCGCGCCAAGGATTATCGCGATCACTCCCGAGCCGAGCAGCGCTTTCCACTTGTGCGGCACGAGTTTCGAGGGATCGACGACCGGTATGTCCGGTTGCCCTACCGCAGAAGTCACGAGAATCTCCCCTAGTTGAAGCGATTGTGTCCAACAGGAGTCTTCTCGGCTGGGGCGGCCACCGCGTGCGCCCGACAGCACGAAAATCACACTTCCGACTCGTCCCCCCGGGATGACTGTCTCATGTGACGCCTCAGAACTGCAGCGCAGTGAAGCGCCAGTCGAGCACCTGTCGGTCGTCGGCGGCGTCGCCTGTCGCGTAGACCAGCGAGCGCAATTTGAGCACGCCGCCGCGGTTGTCAGGCAGTGGCACGGCGCCGTCGACGTGGAGTTCGCTGTAGAGCGTGTCGCCCTCGTGCACAGGGCCGGTGTGGTCGCACGACTCCCAGCCCAGCACCGTGGCGATGTTGGGCAGCAGCCGAGTGGCCTGGGCCAACGCGAGGCCGATGGTGTGCCCGCCGTACACGAGGCGCCGACCGCCCGCCCGCGAATCATGATGTGTCGCAGCGATGTTGAGCGTGAGCCGAGCCAACTCGGGGGCACTGCTGACGACGTCCGCCGTGCTGTGCAGCACCGTGCCGGCAATCCCGGAGTCGAAGTGCGTTCCCGGCACCCTGGCGCGGAACGCGTCGGCATCCCAGTCCGCGGTCGGGTCCGGCGTCGGCGCGGCATCGGCGCCGATCGCGGCCATGTCGTCGGCGTGTCCGGTGTCAGCGGCACCGTCACGCAGCGGCAGCATGGCGCAGCGGTGAAAATCGAGGACCAGCCTGCCGATCTGGTCGATGGTGGTCATGCGAAGGGCAGCCAGGCCCGTCGGCGCCCGGCCCGGCTTGGCTGCGTTCTGTTTCAGTGCGACGACCTTGGTGCGGGTGAACAGGGTGTCGCCGATGATGGGAAACCGGTGAAAGGACAGCCCGCGGTAGAAGAGGTTCGCCTTGACCCGTTGCGTGGCGAGGGTGGTCTGCCCGATCGCCACGTCGCAGACAAGTTGAGGGTGCACGAGCGCGGCAGTCGATCCGGTGACGGCGACGGCGAGGTCGGCGTCGAGCGCGAGGCGCAGGCGGTCACCGACGATCGACTGGTGGACGGCGGCGGCGCCTGCGGTCAGCGTCATCGACGGCGCCCAGTCGAAGACCTGCCCGACGGTGAGATCGTCGAAGAACGGTCCGCCGGGTTCGTCGCCACGCATCGTCACAGTTTGCCCTACGAGTACTTGGCGATCAGTTCCTGCTTGTACAACTTGCCGGTGTCGGTGCGCGGAAGCTGGTGCTCGAAGGATATCGAGCGCGGACACTTGTAGTGCGCCAGCCGATCTCGCAGCCAGGCGAGCAGTTCCTCGCCGAACTCGTCGGTGGCGTCGGCGTCGTCGACGGTCTGGACAACACCCTTGACGCTCTGTCCCATGTCGTCGTCGGGGATCCCGAACACCGCGGCGTCCATCACCTTCGGGTGGGTGACCAACATGTTCTCGGCTTCCTGGGGATAGATGTTCACGCCGCCGGAGATGATCATGTGGTGCCTGCGATCGGTCAGGTAGAGGTAGCCGTCCTCGTCGAGATAGCCGATGTCGCCGACGGTCTTCCAGCCGTGCTTGTCCCGGGACTTCGCCGTCTTCTCCGGGTCGTTGAGGTACTCGAAGTCGAAACCCCCCTCGAAGTAGATCTCGCCAGCCTGGCCGGGCGGGAGTTCGTTGCCGTCCTCGTCGAGGATGTGCAGCGGGGTCATCATCGACCGGCCGACCGACCCGGGGTGGGTGAGCCATTCGTCGGCGGTGATCAGGGTCGAGCCGATGGCCTCCGAGGACGCGTAGTACTCGTCGACGATCGGTCCCCACCAGTCGATCATCTGCTTCTTGATCTCGACCGGGCACGGCGCGGCGGCGTGCATGACGCGTTTGAGGCTCGACACGTCGTATGAATCACGCACCGATGGGGGCAGTTTCAGCATGCGCGTGAACATCACCGGGACGAACTGGCCGTGGGTGACCTTGTTGCGCTGGATGGCGTCGAGGCAGCCTTCGGCGTCGAACTTCTCCATGACCACCGTGGTGATGCCGCCGGCCTGGATCGTCATCGACCATACCGAGGGGGCGGTGTGGTACAGCGGCGCCGGGCTCAGATACACCGCCTCGGGGTCCAGCCAGAAGCTCACCAGCGCCGACATCATGCCGGGCACATCGGCCGGCTTCTGGTGCGTCAGTTCGCGTTTGATGCCTTTGGGCCGTCCGGTGGTGCCGGACGAGTACTGCAGGAGATCCCCTTCGACCTCGTCGTCGATCGGCGTATCAGGTTGGTCAGCAACGCATTCCGGGTAGCGCTGCCAGCCGTCGAGGTCGTCGTCGGCGGTCAGGAGCACGTCCGGCAGGCCGTTGGGCAGTTCGGCCTCCAGTCCTTCGAGGACTTTCCTGAGCGCCGCCGAGCCGACGATGGCCTTGGCGCTGCTGTTGTCGATGATGTAGGCCGCTTCTGCTGCGGTGAGGTGGGTGTTGATCGGCACGTAGTAGAGCCCGCTGCGGCGCGCCGCCCACATCACGGCGTGGTAGTGCTCGTTGTTCTCCATCAGGATCGCGACGGCGTCGCCCTCGCGCAGGCCGTGCCGCCGGAAGAAGTGTGCGAGCCGGTTCGCGCGCGCCTCGAGCTCGCCGAACGTCACGGTCGTGTCCGACGGATACATGATGACGGCGGGCTTGTCGGGATGCGCTTCGGCGTGCTCACGAATCTGCATGATCAGCACTTTACGATGCCCGAACTTGACAGGTGTCAAGAGGTGGGCGGTCGCTAGGCTGACCCGATGTTCGGCGGCCTGTTCTGCATCGCCTTCGGCCTCGCGATGATCGCAATCGTCATTTACGGCGACCGCAGCGTCACGAAAGCCAAGCACACCGGTGTGCAGGTGACCGCACATGTCATCGGCCAGGAGGTCGAGGTCGGCGCAAAGGGCTCACGCTTCTACCACACCAAGGTGCGCTTTCCCGGCCCCAATGGCCAATGGGTCGAACATGTTTCGATCCAGTGCCACTCCAAGCCGGTGCAACGGGAACTCGTCGACGTCTGGTACGACCCCGCCGACCCGACACAGGTGACCGTGGACGAACCGGGCGGCCGCCGCCGTCTCATCGTCGGCGTCGCCATCGGGCTGCTGGTCGTAGCGCTCGGCGTCTACTTCATCGCGACCGGCTGACCGCCGACCAGACGCAAAAGTCCCCGAATCGCCAGGATTTCGGGGACTTTTGCGTCTGCTCGCGAGTGCTACTCCGCGTCGAGGCGGTGCTTCAGCGCGTCGAACTCGTCCTTGATGCCGGTCGGCAGCTTCTCGCCGACGAACTCGAACCACTCCTCGATGTCCGGCAGCTCCTTGCGCCACTCCTCGGCGTTCACCGCGAGCGCGGCGTCGACATCGGCGGCGTCGACGTCGAGACCCTCGAGGTCGAGGTCCTCAGCGGTCGGCACGGTGCCGATCGGCGTGGTGCGGCCGCCGGCCTTGTGCTCGATGCGGTCGATGATCCACTTCATCACGCGGCTGTTCTCGCCGAAGCCCGGCCACAGGAAGCGGCCGTCGTCGCCACGGCGGAACCAGTTGACGAAGAAGATCTTCGGCATCTTCGACTCGTCGGACTTCTTGCCGATCTCGATCCAGTGCGCGAAGTAGTCGCCGACGTTGTAGCCGAGGAACGGCAGCATCGCCATCGGGTCGCGGCGCACGGTGCCGACCTTGCCCTCGGCGGCGGCGGTCTGCTCGCTACCCATGGTGGCGCCGATGAAGACGCCGTGCTGCCAGTCGCGGGCCTGGGTCACCAGCGGCACCGTCGTCTTGCGGCGTGCACCGAACAGGATCGCCGAGATCGGCACACCCTGCGGGTCGTCCCACTCGGGCGCCAGCGTCGGGCACTGCGACATCGGGGTGCAGTAGCGCGAGTTCGGATGTGCCGCCTTCTCTTCCGAGTCTGGCGTCCACTCGCGACCCTTCCAGTCGATCAGGTGCTGTGGGTCGCCTTCGAGGCCCTCCCACCACACGTCGTTGTCGTCGGTCAGCGCGACGTTGGTGAAGACGGTGTTGCCCGCCTCGATGGTCTTCATCGCATTCGGGTTCGACGACCAGTTGGTGCCCGGCGCCACGCCGAAGAAGCCGAACTCGGGGTTGACGGCATACAGCCGGCCGTCCTTGCCGAACCGCATCCACGCGATGTCGTCGCCGACGGTCTCGGCGCGCCAACCGGGGATGGTCGGCTGCAGCATCGCGAGGTTGGTCTTACCGCACGCCGACGGGAACGCCGCAGCGACGTAGTACGACTTGTTCTCCGGCGAGATCAGCTTGAGGATCAGCATGTGCTCGGCGAGCCAGCCCTCGTCGTGCGCCATCGCCGAGGCGATCCGCAGCGAGTAGCACTTCTTGCCCAGCAGCGCGTTGCCGCCGTAGCCCGACCCGTAGCTCCAGATCTCGCGGGTCTCGGGGAAGTGGCTGATGTACTTGGTGTCGTTGCAAGGCCACGGCACGTCCTTCTGGCCCGGCTCCAGCGGCGCGCCGATCGAGTGCAGCGCCTTCACGAAGAAGCCGTCGGTGCCCATCTTGTCCAGCGCGGCCTTGCCCATCCGCGTCATCGTGCGCATCGACACCACGACGTACTCGGAGTCGGTGATCTCGACACCCAACTTCGGATCCTCGGCGCCGAGCGGGCCCATGCAGAACGGCACCACCCACATGGTGCGGCCGCGCATGCAGCCGCGGTACAGCCCGGTCATGGTCTCGCGCATCTCGGCCGGATCCATCCAGTTGTTGGTGGGGCCTGCGTCGATCTCGTTCTCGGTACAGATGTAGGTGCGTGACTCCACGCGTGCCACGTCCGACGGATCCGACAGCGCGAGGTAGGAATTCGGCTTCTTCTCGTCGTCAAGCCGCTTGAAGGTGCCTGCCGCGACCAGCTGCTCGCACAGCCGGGCGTTCTCCTCGTCGGAGCCGTCGGCGAACGCCACCCGATCGGGCTGTGTGAGCTCCGCGACCTCCTGGACCCAGGCGAGAAGGCCTGCGTGTTTCGTGGGTGCGGTGTCCAGACCGGGAATGGTCGCTGACGTCATCGAAAATCTCCTGCGTAGGTTTGTTCGCCGGGACGCACATTGAGGCGTCACTGGTGCTTATCGCCCTCTTAACAAGGTTAACGCGGGTGACATACCCTGCGAAATCCGGATCTATGTCCGATCACTCACAGGAACGATTCAGAAAGCCCTGATCACTGCGGTTGCCCGCGGTCCAACTCCGCCCTCACGGTGTCCAGCGCCTTCTGGAGGGGCGGTAACCGTCGGTCACGCAGGGCAGCGGCGCGTGCCGTCGCGACCGCGTGCTCGCGTAGTTCGGCGTCGATCTCGCCCACATTGGCGGTGGCCACCTCGGCGTCGGACTCGTCGAGCCGGGCCACCTCGGCGGTCAGTTCGGCCTCGGCGGCGACGATGCGGGTGGCGACGCGTTCCTCGACAGCACCCTGGAGCAGCCCGATGACCACCCCGACCCAGCGGTCGAGCATCGTGCGATCGCTGAGCAGCCCGCGCGTGCTGACCACCCAGACGGTGAGCAGCAGGCCGATCACTCCGCCCGCTATCAGCCCGGCGATCGTCAACCCCGGCGCGAGCCCCGCGAAAAGTCGGCTGACGCCGAGCGCAACGCCGAGTCCGAAGCCCGCGCCGAGCACCATCACCAACCGTGTCTCCAGCCGACGGGACTTCAGAGGCGGTGGAGCGAACGTCGGCGGCGTGAACGGCACGGGCCGCTCCGGCGGGGTGAGACGCAGTTCGGTCGCCATGTCGGCGAGGTGCTGGGTGATGCCTGCCTCGACCTCGTCGACCACCTCGTCGATCCGGGTTCCGACGTAGTCCTCGAATCCACCCAGCCTGCGTCGCGTCATCGCCGACGCGTCCTCCTGCAGCTCGGTCCGCACGGAGTTGCACCGGTTGCGCGCGAAGTACGCCAGCTGCACGCGCGCCTGCTGCAGCTGGCTGCGCAGGGCGATGGTCCGCTCGGATTTCGACACCCGGCGCTCGCGCAGCACGGAGTCCCGTCGCTCCCGCAACGCCGTGACCCGAGCCTGCCGATCCTCGCCCGCGCCGTCCTTGTCGTATCGCGAGATCGCCTTCTGAAGCCGGGATTCCCACGCCCGCAGCCTGTTTCGGCGCTTGATGTCGCCATCGTCGAGATGTGATCGCAACAGGTCGACGAGTTCGTCGATGTCCGGCTCGCCGAGGTCGGGCGCCGCGGCCACACCGACCCACGGCATGTCGCGGTACCGCTCGGCGTGCGCGGCGAGGCGCGACTTGTCTTCGGCGAGCACGTCGCGCCAGTTGCGGTGGACATCGATCTTGGACACCACCCCGATCACGAGGTCGGTGTGTTGGGCCGCGAAATCGATCAGCGCGCAGTCGGATTCGGCGATCGGCGCCACCGCCGACACCACGAACACCACGGCGGCGGGCGCGTCGGCCGCGCTGATGTCGTCGGTCTCGACGAACTGGTGATCGGGCAGCCGGTCCCGCAGTGCGGCGATCACACCGGTCGCACCGGAGAGCCACGGCCCCGTGACGAGAACGACGTCTGAGCTCTCCACCCCGGGGGAGCTCAGCCCGGGGTCCACCGAGGCCACGAGTGCGTCGACCGCACTGACCGGATCACTCGCCTGGTCGATGTCGGTCACCGGGCCTCCGCCCGTCGCAGAAGCCTCAGCGAGCCGCGGCAGATGTCCGCCGCGCACTGACCGTGCAGGCGGCTGACGGGTCCGCGGCCGTAGCGCTGCCAATGCACCGCTCGGCGCAGATGGTCTGACGGATCGTCGCCGTCGTCGACCGTCAGCCCCGTCGCCTGCACCACGTCGACGGCCGCTGCCATCGCCGCGATGACCGTGGCGTCGTCGGACAGGAACTCCGACACCGAGGGGGCGCCGCCCGCCGCCATCGCGCTCAGCGTCGTCAGCGCCGCCCGCATCCGGCGATACCGAGCCTCCGCGCCGACGGCGGTCAGTCGCGCGGTCACCCGCTCCAGTTGACTGAGCCGACGCAGCACTGCGCGGAGGGAGGCGGGATCGGCGCCCTGCCGCAGCGCGAGGACGCAGTGGGCGATGCCGAACAGGTCGAGGGTGCACAGCAGCCGCTCGCGTATGTCGCGGGGCACGCTGTGGTCGGCGGCCACGAAAGCGTCGGTGGACGTCAGATCGGCGGGTTCGGCAGTGAGCACCCGCAGCGCCGCGATCAGTTCGTCGTCGAGGCCCGCCGCCGCCAGCAGGGCGACCATCGACACGGCGGGCACGCCGGTCATCGCCTGCAGGTCAGCGGCGCGGCGCTCCGCCACCGCGATCGGGCCGCCTGCGCCGAAGCCTGCGAGGTCGGCCTTGTTGAGCACCAGCAGCGACGAACCCGCACTCGCCATCGCTGCGTCCTCGGGTTTCAGCGCCTCGGCCACCACCACGACCGACACCTCGGCGTCGTCGTCGGTGATCACCAGTCCCGCGTCGGCCAACGCAGCCGCCACCGTGGTCCGGCCCACCCCGTCGCGCCCGCGGACCGCGACCCGCAGCGGCCCGCGTAGCCCCTCGATGAGCGCGTTCATCCGCGAATCCCCTGCATGCGCAGCGAACCGCATCAGTTCGTTGGTGAAAATCTCGTGGCCTTCCCTGCTCGCCGTCTCGCGCACGTTTCTGCCCCCCACCGCAAATGGTGGCATCTCCGCCGCCCCTCCGCGAGCGCTTGTTTGCGGGGGCTGCCACGCGCCGAGACCGACGAAATGGTGGTGACCACTCGCACTTTTGCACCCGTTTGTGCGTTTGGGCGCAACGAGAAGAAGGCAACTGTTGGGTATCAAATTGCACCACGATGAGGGTTCGTCGGCATCGATGCGCGACCATGGACGGATGCACGCGCAGCGCTGGAGTACCAGCATGCCGTCCCGCGAGAGGCAGCGATGACTCGACCGGCATCGCATCTGCATCCCCGGGTCACCGCTTACCGGTCCCGGCGCTCCACCGTCTCCAGCGGTCAGCAGCAGACGTGGGACCGCCTGTGGCCCGAACTGGGCACGCATGCGCGGTCCGAAGACGGACCCGCAGGCCTGCTCGACACCGCGGCGTGGTTCGGCCGGTCGGCCCCGATCGTGCTGGAGATCGGCAGCGGAACCGGCACGTCGACGCTGGCCATGGCCAAGGCGGAGCCCGATATCGACGTGGTGGCCGTCGAGGTGTACCGACGCGGCCTCGCCCAACTGCTCAGCGCGATCGACCGCTCCGCCGGAACGGGCAATCCCGTGACGAACATCCGCCTGGTCCGCGGCGACGGGGTCGACGTCCTCGAGCACATGTTCGGGCCCGACTCGCTGACCGGCGTGCGGGTGTTCTTCCCCGACCCGTGGCCCAAGGCGCGCCACCACAAGCGCAGACTTCTCCAGCCCGACATCGTCGCGCTCATCGCCGACCGACTGCGCCAGGGCGGTGTCCTGCACGCCGCCACCGACCACGCGGGCTACGCCGAGCAGATCGCCGAGGTCGGTGACGCCGAACCCCGTCTGCGTCGCGTGTCGGCAGACCAGGACCTGCCCATCTCGGTGTCCCGGCCGACCACGAAGTACGAGTCGAAGGGGCGCGACGCGGGCAGCGCGATCGCCGAGCTGCTCTGGGAGAAGCCGTGAGCATCACCGAGGAGATCGTCGAAGCGCCGGAGACGTCGCCCGGCACATCGCGCGTGCTGCTGGTCTGGGATGCACCCAACCTGGACATGGGGCTCGGCTCGATCCTCGGCGGCAGGCCGACCGCCGCGCACCGGCCCCGCTTCGACGCGCTGGGCCGCTGGCTGCTCTCGCGCACCGCGGACCTCTCCGCAGGTCACCAGGACGTCTCCCTGGAGCCGGAGGCGACCGTCTTCACCAACATCGCGCCCGGCAGCGCCGACGTGGTCAGGCCGTGGGTCGAGGCGCTCCGCAACGTGGGCTTCGCGGTTTTCGCGAAACCCAAGATCGACGAAGACAGCGACGTCGACGTCGACATGCTCAACCACATCGCCCTTCGCCGCGGCGAGGGGCTGGCCGGGCTGCTGGTGGCCTCGGCGGACGGGCAGGCTTTCCGTGCGCCGTTGGAGGACATCGCCCGTGCGGGTACCCCTGTTCAAGTGCTCGGATTTCGCGAACATGCGAGTTGGGCGCTAGCCTCGGATACTTTGGAGTTCATCGACCTGGAAGACATTCCGGGTGTTTTTCGAGAACCGCTACCGCGAATCGGCCTAGATTCGCTGCCCGAGCAAGGGGCCTGGCTGCAGCCGTTCCGGCCGCTGTCCTCGCTACTGAACTCGCGCGTGTGAACAATAGAGCCAGCGTGAGAGCGCATATAGAGACTTTGTGAGTTAGGAGCTTAGGTGTTCGCCTGGTGGGGCCGTACGGTCTTCCGCTACCGATACATCGTGATCGGTGTGATGGTCGCACTGTGCCTTGGCGGCGGCGTCTACGGCATCAGCCTCGGCCAGCACGTCACTCAAAGCGGGTTCTATGACGAGGGCAGCCAATCGGTGCATGCCTCTGTGGTGTCCGACAAGGCCTACGGCCGAGACACGTCGGGTCACATCATCGGGATCTACACCGCGCCCGAAGGCAAGACCGTCGACGATCCGGCGTTCAAGAAGAAGATCCTCGACAACCTCGCCGAGGTCGAGAAGAACCACCCCGACCAGATCCTGCGCTCGATCGGCTACTTCAAGAGCCCCGAAGTGCTCACGAACATGGCCGACGCCGACAAGCAGCACGCGTTCATGTCGATCCAGCTCAAGGGTGACAACGACGACGCCATCCTGAGCAACTACAACAAGAACGTCGGCGAAGACGGGAAGACCGTCAAGGAAGCGCTCAACATCGACGGCGTCGATGTGCAGCAGGCCGGCCTTCAGCCGCTGGCCAGCGAGCTGACCGGCACCATCGGCGAGGACCAGCAGCGCGGCGAACTACTCGGCGTGCCCCTGGTCATGGTCGTGCTGTTCTTCGTGTTCGGCGGCGTCATCGCGGCCAGCCTCCCGATGATCGTCGGCGGTCTGACCATCGCCGGATCGCTCGGCATCATCCGCCTGCTGGCCGAGTTCATCCCCGTGCACTTCTTCGCCCAACCGGTGGTGACGCTGGTCGGGCTCGGCATCGCGATCGACTTCGGCCTGTACATCGTGAGCCGGTTCCGCGAGGAGATCGCCGAGGGCTACGACACCGAGGCCGCGCTGCGTCGGACGATGATGACGTCGGGCCGCACAGTGACGTTCTCGGCGGTGATCATCGTCGCCTCAGCGCTGCCGCTGCTGTTGTTCCCGCAGACGTTCCTCAAGTCGATCACCTACGCGATCATCGCCACCGTCGTGCTGTCCGCGCTGTTGTCCATCACGGTGCTCGCAGGCGCGTTGGCCATCGTCGGACCCAACATCGACGCGCTCGGCGTACGGACGCTGCTGCGGGTGCCGTTCCTCGCGAACTGGACGTTCTCGCGCCGGATCATCGACTGGTTCGCCGAGAAGACCCAGAAGACGAAGACGCGCGAAGAGGTCGAGCAGGGCTTCTGGGGCAAGCTCGTCAACCGGGTGATGAAGCG
>DATEIG010000790.1:0-5713 GCA_035279185.1 Mycobacterium sp. | reverse complement strand
AACACGTTACAGTTTTTACCCTGAGCCGCGCAACGTAAACGCTATTTACCTGCGGTATATCTAGACAATGCCGCTGTTCACGTTCGAGGGCCGATCGCCGACGGTCGACCCCGGCGCCTTCATCGCACCGACCGCCACCCTCATCGGGGACGTCCACGTGGAGGCGGGTGCCTCCGTATGGTTCAACGCGGTCCTGCGCGCCGACTTCGCCCCCATCATCGTCCGCGAGGGTGCCAACGTGCAGGACTGCAGCGTGCTGCACGCTCCACCGGGAATTCCGGTCGACGTGGGGCCCGGCGCCACGGTGGCCCACAGCTGCGTGATCCACGGTGCGCACATCGGCGCGGAAGCGGTCATCGCCAACCATTCGACGGTGCTCGACGGTGCGGTGATCGGCAGGCGCAGCCTCATCGCCGCCCATTCGCTGGTGGTCAGCCAGACCAAGATTCCCGACGAGGTCGTCGCGGCGGGTGCGCCCGCGAAGGTCAGGGGACCGGTCGCGGGCACCGGAGCGCAACTGTGGGTGGAGAGCAATCCCGGCGCCTACCAGGACCTGGCCCGTCGCTACGCCGTCGGGCTGCGCGAGATCACCGAACCGGGGCTGCCCTAGATCTTGCGGGCGCTGCGCGTGGCGGCGTCGAGTTCCCAGAAGGCGCGCAGCGCGACGATCTTGCCGTCGTCGTCCACGCGGTAGGTGAACACCCCTTCGGCGACGACCTCGTAGCCGCTCGACCGGATCACGATGGTGCCGACGTTGGCTTCTTCGTTGCCGCACCGATAGGTCTTCTCGAAGTTGAACGTCAGCTCGCTCGGGGCGATCGCCATGTCGTAGAACTTCGAGATCGCGTCTTTGCCCCTGTGCCCCTTGCCCTCCGGGTCGAAGTGCGACGGCCCGATCGGGTCTTCGACGATGGCGTCGTCGGCGAAGACGGCCAGCCACGCCTCTTTGTCGCGCGCGACGGCCGCCTCACGGGACCGCTTACCCGCGAGGTGCACAGGAGAGTCGCTCATTCGTCCTGCCAGCCCGAGTGGATGTAGGTGTCGGCGAAGCGCTTCATCGAGTCGATCTTCTTGTCCAGCGGGGCGTCATTGGCGAGGCCGTCGAACAGCCAGGGGATACCGATGTAGTCGGTGACACCCGCCGCGACCAGGTCGCGGTGGCCGTCGACACCGAACTTGTCGATGCAGACCGCCTGGTACTCGAACGGGTCGTCGGCACGGCCGCCCTCAGCCAGCAGCTTCTTCAGCTTGGTGATGGTTTCGGTCAGCTCGTCGCACGTCATCATTGCGCTGGTCCAGCCGTCACCGATGCGGACGGCGCGTTTGAGCGCCACATCGGTGTGTCCGCCGACGTAGAACGGCACCGGCTTCGACGGCGCCGGGCTCATCTGCAGCCGGTCGAAGTCGTAGAACTCGCCGTGGTGTTCGACCATGCCGCCGGCGAGCACCAGCTTGATGACGTCGATCATCTCGTCGACGCGCTTGCCGCGCTTCGCGAAGGGAACCCCGCACCACTCGAATTCCTCCGGCGCCCAGCCGATCCCGACGCCGAAGCCGAACCGGTTGTTGGTGAGGTTCGCCACCGACCCGACCTGTCGGGCCAGCAGCAGTGGATTCCGCGAACCGAGCTTCATCACGTTGGTGTAGAAGCGCAGCTTCGAGGTGACCGCACCCAATGCGCCCGCGAGGATCAACGGATCGACCCAGGGCGAGTTCTCGTCGAACATCCGCTTGCCGTCGGCAGTGTAGGGATAGTCGACGGACTGCTTCTCGAAATAGAAGATCGAGTCCGGCAGCGCGATGTTGTCGTAGCCGAGTTCTTCTGCGGCCTTCGCGATTTCGATCAGCTGGTCGAGCGGGCTGAAGGCGATGCTGATGGTGTACTGCATCTTGCTCACGGCTTGTCCGCCCCGACGACCCACATCGAGTAGTACTGCGCGCCACCGCCATACGCATGACCGAGCGCCTTGCGGGCGCCGGGCACCTGATGGTCGCCCGCCTTGCCCATCACCTGGATGGCCGACTCGGCGAACCGGATCATGCCCGACGCCCCGATCGGATTGCTCGACAGCACCCCTCCGGAGGCATTCAACGGGATCCTGCCGGTGATCTCGGTTTCACCCGCCTCGGTCAACTTCCAGCCTTCACCCTCGGGTGCAAACCCCAGGCTCTCCAACCACATCGGCTCATACCAGGAGAACGGTACGTAGATCTCGGCGGCGTCGATCTCGTCGATGGGGCTCGTGATGCCGGCGTCCCGCCACAGTGCGGCAGCGGCATCACGGCTGGCCTGCGGGTTGACCTGGTCGCGGCCCGCGTAGGCCAGCGGTTCGGTGCGCAACGCCGTCGCGTGGATCCACGCGACGGGGTGGCCGTCGGCGACGCGGGCATCCGCGGCGGCCTCGTCACCGATGACCAGGGCGGCGGCGCCGTCGGACGACGGGCACGTCTCGTCGTAGCGGATGGGATCCCACAGCATCGGGGATTCCATCACCTTCTCGACGGTGATGTCGGGCTGGTGCAGGTGTGCCAACGGGTTCTTCGCGCCGTTGCGGCGGTCCTTGACGGCCACCATCGCGCCGATGTGGTTGGGTGCGCCCGACCGTCGGATGTAGGCGCGCACGTGCGGGGCGAAGTAGCCACCAGCACCCGCTCCGACCGGCTTGGTGAACGGCACCGGAATACTCAACGCCCACATGGCATTCGACTCCGACTGCTTCTCCCACGCCATCGTCAGCACCCGCTTGTATTTGCCGGACTGGACGAGGCTGGCCGCGACGATCGCCGTCGATCCGCCGACGGAGCCTGCGGTGTGCACGCGGATCAACGGCTTGTTCGTCGCACCGGTCGCGTCGGCCATGAACAGCTCGGGCATCATCACGCCCTCGAAGAAGTCGGGCGCCTTGCCGACCACCACGGCGTCGATGTCGTCGAACGTCGCACCGGCATCCTCGAGCGCCTTGTCGATGGCTTCGCGCACGAGCCCGTTCATCGACACGTCGTGGCGCTTGGCGACGTACTTCGTCTGCCCGGTGCCGAGCACCGCGGCCAGCTGACCCGCCATTTCGCTACTTCCCTTCCAGAACGGCGACGAGATTCTGTTGCAGCACAGGGCCACTGGTCGCATGGGCGAGCACCCGCCCTGCCGAACCGTCGAAGATGTGCTGCGCGGCGAAACCGATGCGCTCCAGCCCGGCCGAGAACATCGGGTTGGCCGCCAGGGTGCCGCCCGAGGGGTTCACCTTCGTCGACGACGGCAGCCCGATCGCCTCGGTGAGGATCAGCTGTTGATGCGTGAAGGGCGCATAGATCTCGGCGACGTCGATCGAGCCCGGGTCGCCGCCCGTCGCCGCCTTCGCCGAGGCCGCCGTCGACGGCGAGGTGGTGAGGTCGCGTGCACCGAGGATCGGGGTCTCGATGCGGTGCTCGATGCCGGTGATCCAGGCGGGGTTCTCCCGGAGCTCGCGCGCCCTGTCGCCCGCGGCGAGCACGATCGCTGCGGCGCCGTCGGTGATCGGCGCGATGTCGTGACGCCGCAACGGGTCGGCGAAGAACGGCTGCGACAGCAGATCTTCGATGCTGCCGGTGACCTCTTCCCTGTCGGTGCGGCCGCCCGCGGCGTAGGAGTCCAGCGCCACCTGCGCCATCTGCTCAGCGGTCCACTTGCCCGCATCCAGGCCGGCGCGCGCCTGCAAACCGGCCATCGACACCGAGTCCGGCCACAGCGGTGCGACGGTGTACGGGTCGGTCTGCAGTGCGAGGACGCGACGCAATGTGCCCGCCGACGACTTGCCGAACCCGTACACGAGCGCGGTCTCGACCTGGCCGGTCAGCAGCTTGATGTACGCCTCGTACAGTGCCCACGCCGCGTCCATCTCGACGTGGGACTCGTTGATCGGCGGCACCGCGCCGATCGAGTCGATCGCGGAGATGAACGAGAAGGCCCGGCCGGCAAGGTAATCCGACGAGCCCGAGCACCAGAAGCCGATGTCGGTCTGCTCGAGGCCGAGTTCGTCGTACAGCTGGTGGAAGCACGGCATCAGCATCTCGACGCCGTTGGTGGTTCCGTCGGTCCTGCGCACGTGCGGCGCATGGGCGAAGCCGACGACTGCTACATCTCTTGAGCCAGTCATGTAAGTCGTTGTCCCTTTACAGGTGGTGCCGGTAGGACTCGTAATCGGCGTCGGGCTCACCCGTCGGCCGAAAGTAGTCGATGTTGTCGATGCCGAGACCCCACTGCTCGCGCGGCTTCCACACGGCCTCAACGCGCATGCCCATCCGGACATCGGCCGGGTCGATCTCGGTGACCAGGTGCAGGAACGGAATGTCGGCGCCGTCGAGCAGGACATAGGCCGCGACGTAGGGCGGTTTGATGCGCTGACCCGAGAACGGGATGTTGATGATCGCGAATGTGGTGACCGTGCCCTTGTCCGGCAACTCGATGAACTGGTCGAGTTCCAGGCCGGTGGCCGGATCCGCTTCCTTCGGCGGGAAGTACACCTTGCCGTTGTCGCCGGTGCGAGCGCCGAGCAGCTTGCCCTCCTCCAGCGCCTTGAGGAAGGTCGTTTCGGGAAGCGAAGCGGTGTGCTGGATCTCGATCCACGACGGCGTCACCTGAACCTTGACCGGTTCGCGGTCGTCGGGCTCACCCTCGGGTTCGGCGTCCTCCCCGAGTTCGAAGTAGGCGATGTCGGTGATCGCGCCGACCGGCTCGTCGACCCAGTGCGCGTGCACCCGCGTGCCGGTGCTGATCGCGTCGGAGGATCCGGCGTCGACGGCGTGCAGCAGCGCGATGTCGGCGCCGTCGAGCTTGATCAGCGCCCACGCGAACGGCTTGTCGAGCGGCTGGCCCTCCAGTGGGGTGGACTGCCAGGTCCACGACTGGACCGTTCCGACGCTGCTCACCGGTACGATCTCGGTCAGCCGCTCGTAGGTGACGGGGTCGAATTCGGCGGGCGGCACGTGCACTCGCCCGTCCGATCCGCGCACGCCGACGATGCGTCGCTCGCGCAGCGCGGTGAAGAACTGGGACAGGAGTGGTCCGACTGAACGGGTGTAGTCGAATGAGAGCTTCAACGGCGCGGACAAGGGCCGCTCATGCTTGTCGATCTGCACCGGGCTGCTTTGGCCTGTGGTCACTGATCGAGTAGAACAGGTTCTAGAAATAGTTTCAAGAATGGGTCGGAAGGTGGGCTAAATGAAGCTGGGTTTGCAGCTCGGATACTGGGGCGCGCAGCCGCCCGAGAACCACGCCGAACTGGTCGCGGCCGCGGAGGACGCGGGTTTCGACACGGTGTTCACCGCCGAGGCCTGGGGCTCGGACGCCTACACGCCGCTGGCGTGGTGGGGCCGCGAGACCACGCGGATGAGGCTCGGCACCTCGGTGATCCAGCTGTCGGCGCGGACCCCGACGGCGTGCGCGATGGCGGCGCTGACGCTCGACCACCTCTCCGGCGGTCGGCACATCCTCGGGCTCGGGGTGTCCGGACCGCAGGTCGTGGAGGGCTGGTACGGGCAGAAGTTTCCCAAGCCGCTGGCGCGCACCCGCGAGTACGTCGACATCGTGCGCCTTGCCTTGTCCCGCAAGCAGGTTTCGTACCAAGGGGAGCATTACACGCTTCCGCTGCCGGACGGTCCGGGCAAGGCACTGCGCCTCAGCTTCCACCCGCCGCGCACCGACATCCCCATCTACCTCGCCGCCGTCGGCCCGAAG
>DATEIG010000789.1:0-3569 GCA_035279185.1 Mycobacterium sp. | reverse complement strand
CGGCCAGCTGATGCTGGCCCAATTCCGTTGTGGCCGACAGGCCGACGCACTCGATACCTTCCGCGCGATGCGGGACCGGCTCGTCGACGAGTTGGGCGCAGACCCCGGTCCGGCCCTGCGCGAGGTGCACCGGCGGATCCTCGGCGGCGATGCGGGGCAACCGGTTGCACGACAGACCTCCGGCGCTGCGATCGCCGCACGCGAACGCGCGGGGGTGCCGAGGCGAATCACCAGCTTCGTCGGGCGTGACGACGACATCGCCCGCCTGGCAGCGGTTCTCGAGGCGAGCCCGGTAGTGACATTGACAGGTGTGGGAGGCGTGGGCAAGACCCGCCTCGCCCTCGAGGTCGCCAGCCGGCTCGAGGGACGCTTCGACGACGGCGCGGTGTTCTGCGAACTCGCCCCGCTCGACGACGGCTCGGCAGTCGGGCACGCGGTGGCAGCCGCCTTGCGACTGCAACAACAGCAGGGTCTCGGCATCGAGGACACCGTCATCGACTTCCTGCGCGGGCGCAGGGTGTTACTGCTCGTGGACAACTGCGAGCACGTGCTGCCCGCGGCCGCACGGTTGGTCGACCAGATCGCCCGACACTGTCCTGGTGTCGCAGTGCTGGCCACCAGCCGCGAAGCGCTCGGCGTCGAAGGCGAGAGGATCGAGCCCGTTTCGCCGCTCCCGCACGCGGACGCGACCGCGCTGTTCGCCGAGCGCGCCAGGGCAGGCCGACCTGATTTCGATCTCGACCATGAGCCCGTCGGCGCGGTCGCGGAGATCTGCAGACGTCTCGACGGCCTTCCGTTGGCGATCGAACTTGCCGCCGCGCGTATGCGCGTGATGAGCAGCCTCGACGTGGCGCGCCGGCTCGACGGCCTCCGACTGCTGTCCGGCGGAAGGCGCGACGCTCCCCGGCGGCAACAGAGCCTCACCGCGACGATCGACTGGTCCTATCGGCTACTGACCGAACGCGAACAGGCGCTGTTCATCCGGCTGTCGGTCTTCGCAGGCGGTTTCGACCTCGAGGCCGCGCACGGCGTGTGCGGTGCGCCCGCGGACACCGAGGACGACACGCTCGACCTGCTGACCGGGCTGCTCGACAAATCCATGGTGAAGATGCGCGCAGTCACGGCGGGCTCTCGCTACTTCCTTCTCGAGACCCTGCGTGCCTACGGCCGGGATCGCTTGCGGAACAACGGACTTCTCGACGACAACACCGTGCGTCACGCGCGGTACTACACGGCTTTGGCCGAGCGCGCAGCGGCCGGGATGCACGGTGCCGACGAAGGGGTGTGGGTCGAGCGCATGCTGCCCGACTACGACAACCTGCGGGTGGCGTTCGACCATGCCGTCGGCGCCGGCGACATCGACACGGCACTGCGCTTGGTCACCTCGCTGTCCGAATACGTGCATCTGCGAATCGGATACGAGTCGTCGGGGTGGGCGCAGCGGCTGATCGACCTGTGCGAGCCCGACCACCGGCTGTATCCGGCCGCCGTCGGATTCGCCGCGCGGGGAGCCTGGAACAGAGGCGAGTTCGAGGAGGCGGGGACGTTGGCGCGGCTGGCCCACGGGCGTACCCCCGGCCGCGGCAACGGCCGCGTGGCCTATCCGGGCGATGTGCTCGCCGATCTTGCGCTGTATCAGGGCGATCCGAACGCCGCATTGAGTCACTACGCCGCGGAGGTGGCGCGCGCTCGTGCCGAGGATGATCCGATTCGCCTGGTATGGACGCTCTTCTACGTCGCCATCTGTCACGCCGCGCTGCGGTCACCGGACGACGGCCTCGAGGCCGCCGAAGAAGCGGTCGCGATCTCCGACACGACCGCCAACCCCACCGCGCGATCGATGGCGCGGTACGCGCTCGGCCTCGTGCTGAAGAAGTCGGCGCCCGAACAGGCGTTGGCGCTCTTCGACGAGGCCGCACGCCTGGCGGCGTCGGTGCGGAACTTCTGGTGGCACGGCATCGCGTTGATGGAGGCCGCAGCCACCCGCGCGGTGCACGACGAACCCACGAGCGCTGCCCAGGCCCTCATCGAGGTGATCGACCACTGGGACCGGGTCGGGGACTGGAGCCAGCAGTGGCTCAACCTCCGCTACGTCACCCGGTTCCTGTCCAGGGTCGGCGCCGCGCAGGAGGCAGCGACGCTGCACGGAGCGCTCGTCGCCGCAGGCAAGGGTTCCCCGCTGCATCCCGACCAGGCCGTCGGTGTCGACCTCCGGAAGGGGATCGGCATGTCCGGTGCCGACGCGGTGGCGTTGGCGCGCATGACGCTGAACCGACAAACGTCGCCCGAGCAGGGGATTTCATGATCGTCGAACCGTTCCTCAATAGCTTGGGGCGAGTCTGTGAGCGTCAAACACCTACGTGAAGGAGCGCATGAGATGACCACCGTCGAAGTCGACGACCGCGAACTCAAGGCCAAACACCGCGCACTGTGGGCATCCGGTGACTACCCGGCCGTCGCCGCCGAGCTGATTCCCGCGTTCGGTCCCGAACTCGTTCGGGCATGCGGCATCACAGCGGGCGACCGCGTGCTCGACGTCGCCGCCGGCTCGGGCAACGCCGCCATCCCCGCGGCCGAACGGGGCGCCGTCGTCACCGCCAGCGACCTAACCCCGGAGCTGTTCGAGGCGGGCAGGCGTATCGCCGCCCAGCGCGGTGTCGAGCTGGAGTGGGCCGAAGCCGATGCGGAGGCACTGCCGTTCGCCGACGACAGCTACGACGTCGTGATGTCCTCTGTCGGCGTCATGTTCGCACCCCATCACCAGGCGGCCGCGGACGAGTTGATCCGGGTGTGCCGCCCCGGCGGCACGATCGGATTGATCAACTGGACGCCGCAGGGCTTCATCGGCAACCTGTTCAAGACGATGAAGCCGTACGCGCCTCCGCCGCCTCCTGGTGCCGGCCCCGCACCGCTGTGGGGCGACGAGGACCACGTCCGGACGCTGTTCGGGGATCGGGTGACCGATCTGGAGATGCATCGACAGGAGGTCGTCATCGACCACTGCGCGACTGCCGAGGAATTCCGGGAGTACTGGAAGCGCAACTACGGACCGACGATCGCGGCTTACCGATTCAACGCCGACGACGCCGACCGCGTCGCCGCGCTGGACCGCGATTTCCTGGCGTTCCTCACCGAATGGAACTCGTCGACCGAGCCGGGTACGACCGCCTATGCGGCCGAATATCTGCTCGTCACCGCGCGGAAGAACGAGCAGTAGGTCCTCGCTGATCCAGCCGCTTGCGCGACGGCGGCTGGATTACATTGTCATCAGTGGAAAAACCCGTGAAGGAGCAGCTGGTCGAGCGGGCATCGTCGGCGCTTGCCGACGTCGACACCGCAGGCTGGACTCTGCGTTTCGATCTGCTGTCGGATCCCAACCGGCTCGAGATCCTGCTGTGTCTGCACCGGGCACCCGGGATCTGCGTCGGCGATCTGGCAGCAGCGCTCGGGCGGTCCGAAAACGCGGTATCGCAAGCGCTTCGGGTTCTCCGGCAGCAGGGCTGGGTGAGTTCGACCCGGGTCGGACGAGAGGTCAGTTACCGGCTCGAGGACGAGATCGTCCACGACCT
>DATEIG010000788.1:0-2981 GCA_035279185.1 Mycobacterium sp. | reverse complement strand
CGTAGAAGAACCAACCGAATCCGCAGTCGTCGAAGTCGATGACGGTGATCGTCGACCCGTCGACGAGAAGGTTGGCCAAGCGGAGATCGGCGTGGACGAGCCCGAAGCGCTCCGGACCTGAGCCGTACTCTGCCAGCCGGTTGCTCAACAGCTGCTGCGCGCGATTCAGGATGTCGTGCTCGGCGTCGCCGACGCCCGCTGCGTCGCGCCACTGGCCCCAGCGGGCCTCGGCGCCGAGGCAACTGGGCCAGTCCCAGGCGAACCGGCTGAACGACGGCGGCCGGCTCCACTCATGCGAATGCTGGTGTAGGGCAGCGGTTATCTGGCCGAGGGTGTGGAAGTCATGAACGGTGACGGTCTCCTCGTCCGGCTCAGCGCCGGCGACCATCGCGAAATGCACGACGTGTCTGGCTGTTCCGCCGATATCCATACTGACGACCCGTCTGCCGTCGGGTGCAGGCAGCACCTCCGGCACCGTGATGTCGCTGTCGCGGCGCAGTGCGTCCAGCCAGTCCAGCTCGGACTCGATCTGGTGCGGGAGATGGTAGTTCTGCCGGTGCACCCGCAGGATCGTGCGCACGCCGGTCTGTGAATCCGTCACCGCGTAGGTCGCGTTCTCCGACAGGTTCAGCAACTGCAGTGACGAACCCTCCGGGAGTCCGTATTCGACGAGCGCACGCTCGGCCACATCGATGTCGTTCGAGATCACACCGTCGCCCATCAGTGGTCGCGTCCCTCGATCCCGGCGAGCACCTCCGTGATCCGGTCCCTCGCCGTGGTGACGTCGTCCATGCCGCCGCCGATGTACAGCCGCCCCGCGGCACCGATCATCTGCACGTCGACGATCGTAAGTCCCGGCGCCGCCCTCTCCGCCTCGTTCGCGGCGACGGCCGCGAACAGCGCCGGGGTCATCTCGTAGACCAGCAGGGACTGCCCGGGCAGGATCATCGAGGCCTGCCGGTTGCGGTTCAGGATCACCGCGTGCTGATCGGTGATGTCCTCGATGATGTCGTGGAACAACACCCGCGGACGAAGCTGGTCGGCGGCCTTGTTGCCCGTCCCCGTGAGGATCGCCTCACCGGCCCGGCGGACGTCGGCGAGGTCGCTCCCGTGCACCTCCAGCACACCGAACTGTCGCTCGACATAGAGGATCCCCGGCGCTACCCCGGGCACCTCTCGCAGCGCGAGGTCGATCACGCGCTCGATCGCCAGGGCGGGCGACACCTCGACGATCAGCGCGTGCTCGCCCTCATACGGCGGGTAGCCGCGCGCCCGCGTCGGGGTGCCCAGGTACGCGGCGAACTGCCTCTGCAGGTCCTCCACAAGGAGGTAGACGCGGATGTCGGTGCGCGTCACCGTCTCGGTCGTCGTGGTCGCAGCCATACCCGCGGCCGGTTAGGAGGCCGAGACGGAGAAGTGCGCACCGAGTTCATTGTGCGGGCGCGGGATCACGTGCACGCTGATCAACTCGCCCACCTGCGCCGCGGACTCCGCACCCGCCTCGGTGGCGGCCTTGACCGCGCCGACCTCGCCGGTGACGATGACCGCGACGAGGCCGTCGCCCACCTGCTGACGGTCGGTGATGGTGACGTTGGCCGCCTTGACCATCGCGTCGGCAGCCGCGAGCGCGGCGACGTACCCCTTGGTCTCGATCATTCCAATCGCGTTGCTGGGCATCACTTTCTCCTTGTTCTCACTGCGTGCGGGTCGCGGACTGCTACCCGCTTGTGTCGGTGTCTATCGATCCGATGATCAGAGCGTCCACCGGAGGTGGGGTCCCGGTGAACCAGTTGGCGGCGACGGAGCCCTGCGCGACGAGGACGCGCTCGCCGACTCCGCTGCCGAGGACGTCGAAGGCGATCATGCGCGAACCCGACCCGTCTGCCTCGACCTCGAGGAAGGCGCCGGGCGGCAAGCCGTCGATGCGGCGGGTGGACCAGACCTGACCGGTGACTGTCGCCGAAATCATCTGCGCTCCTTGTTGATCGTGACGCCGAGGACGCGGGCCTTCTCGCGTGCCAGCGGGGTGAGCACCGCCTTGGGGCCGAGGACAAGGGAGCCGCCAGCAGCGCCGATGTCGATGATCTGCCGCTCGGTGACCGCGCCGCTGTCGATGCGGTGGGACACCGGTTGCGCGGTGGTGGCCTGGACGCCGGCGAGGCTGAAGCGCAGCCTGCCGTTGCGCAGGTCGGCACGGGTCTTCGGGTTCTCGAACAGCCGAAGCAGTTGGCGCACGAACGCGTCGAGATCGTTGTCGTTGGCGATGCGGACCGTGTCCACCCGCGACTTCTCCTCCGCGTTCAACGGCCCGACGGGCCCGAACCCGTTGTGGCCGTTGATTGACTGCGTCGGCGCAGCGGGCGTCGGGCCCGCCAAGTCTCCGACGGCGTCGCGCACCACCTCACGTACGAGGGCACGCAGATCAACTCCGTTGATCGTCACGCGGTGCCCCGCGCCAGCGCGTCGTGGGCGGCCGCGGCGGCCTGCCGCACATCCGCCTCGGTTCCGGACAGGTACACCCGGCCGGTGGCACCGATCATCCGGTAGTCGACGACCTTGATGTCGGCGGCCTTCTCGGCCTCGTTGGCGGCCAGGATTGCATACGACGCGGGCGCCACCTCGAGCACGAACAGCGACTCGCCCGCCAACACCATCGAGCCCATCTTGTTGCGGTTGATCAGGAACGCGTGCTGCTGGTCGACGCTGGAGATCACCCGCGAGGCGAGGATGGTCGGCCGGACCGCGGAGTCGGCGTCGGCGCGGAGGTCCTGCAGACACGCATCGGCTGCCGCCTTGACCGCGCCGGTCTCACCGTGGAACTCGAGGTACCCGAACTGCCGCTCGACGACGAGCACACCGGCCTTGACCTCGGCGTGCTTGAGCGCCACGTCAGTGATGCCCTCGATGTCCAGACCCGGTGCCACCTCGATGATCTGGGCAGCCGAGTCGGCACGCGGCAGAGCACCCTTGATCCAGGTGCC
>DATEIG010000787.1:0-13442 GCA_035279185.1 Mycobacterium sp. | reverse complement strand
AAGAGCCGACCCGTCGAGGCGGCGGCAGCAGAGGCCGCGCCCGAGGACACCGACGCTCGCGTCGAGGAGGGTGAGCCCGAGGCTCCCGAGCCCGTGGTCGCGGACGCCGCCGACGCTGAGGCGGTCGAGCCCCTCGACGGCGAAACCGCCACGGAGGAGCCGGTTCTCGTCCCGCATCAGCCGGCAGGCAGGCGGCTGAAGATCGCCGCCGCCGCGGCCGCCGTGCTGTTCGTGGCGGGCGGAGCGTTCCTCGGTGCGACGGCCCAACCGGTGATCGCGAACAAGGCGCTGGTCGAGACGAAGCTCACCATCGCCAAGACCGCCGCCGACGCCATCACCACGCTGTGGTCGTACACCCCGGAGAACATGGACACGCTGGGTCAGCGGTCGGCCGGCTACCTGACGGGCGACTTCGCGTTCCAGTACAAGAAGTTCATCGACTCCATCGTCGCGACCAACAAGCAGGCACAGGTCACCAACACCACCACGGTGCTGGGCACCGCCGTCGAGTCGGTGACACCGACGGATGCGTCAGCGGTGGTGTACACCAATTCGGTTGCCACCAGCCCGGTTTCGAAGAACATCCCCTCGCTGCGGTATCTGTCGTACCGGCTGGAGATGAAGCGCGACCACACCGAATGGCGCATCACCCGGATGACGACCGTCACCACGCTGGATCTCACTCCGCAGCTGTAAGCCCCGGCATCGTGTCCGTCACCTCCCCGGTCTCGCATCGATTGACCGTGACGGGGTTGCTCACTCTGACGTTCGGCACAGGGATGATCGACGCGATCAGCGTGCTCGTGCTGGGGCACGTGTTCGTCGCGAACATGACGGGCAACGTGATCTTCCTCGGGTTCTGGTTCGCGCAGCAGAACGTCGTCGACATGACGGCGGCCATCGTCGCGTTCGTGAGCTTCCTGTCGGGTGCGGTCATCGGCGGGCGGTTCACCCGTCACCTGCAGCACGACACCCGACGGTGGGTGACGGTGGCGCTCTCGGCGGAATGCCTACTGCTGCTGACCTTGTCGATACTGGCGGGCGCCGGGGTGCTCGACTACCGCGACAACACCAAGCTGATCCTCATCGCGGGCCTGGCGGTCGCATTCGGCAGCCAGAACGCGACCGCGCGGCAGTTCGGCATCCAGGAGCTGAGCACGACGGTGCTCACCTCGACGATCGTCGGGTTCGGCGTCGACAGCAGGCTGGCCGGGGGCAAGGGCGAGCGCGCCGTGTTGCGCATCTCCGTCGTGTTGACGATGTGCGCGGGCGCGGTTGTCGGGGCGACGTTGTCCCGGTTCATGGTGGCGCCCGTGATCGCCATCGTCGCGGCGCTGGTGGCGATGACCGCTGTTCTGTTCTGGTTCGGACCGCCGGTTCCGGTCGAGGACTAAGGTCACGGCTATGCCAACAGTTCTCGTCACCGGCGCGGCACGCGGGATCGGCAAGGCGATCGTCGAGCATCTGGCGGCGACCGGGTGGGACGTCGTCGCCGGCGTGCGCAGCGAGCAAGACGCCCAGGCGATCACCGCGGTCGCCCCGCAGCGGGTGTCTGCGGTGATCCTCGACATCACCGACGCCGAGCACATTGCGAAGCTGGCCGATGCGCTGCCGGATCGGCTCGACGCGGTGGTGAACAACGCAGGGGTGGCCGTCGGCGGCCCAGTGGAGACCGTGACGCCGGACGAATGGCGGAAGGTGTTCGACGTCAACGTCATCGGGCAGTTCGCGGTGACCAGGGCGGTGCTGCCGAAGCTGCGTGAGTCGCGGGGCCGGGCGATCTTCATCTCCAGCGTGAACGGCCGAATTGCGACGCCGATGCTGGGTCCGTACTCGGCGTCGAAATTCGCGCTGGAGGCGGCGTGCGACGCGCTGCGGGTGGAGTTGAGGGGCTGGGGTGTCTCTGTCGTCCTGGTCGAACCGGCGCAGACCGACACCGACATGTGGCGGACAGCGGGGGACATGGTCGAGGAGATCGAGTCCGACATGAGTGCCGACGACCGCGACCTGTACGCCAAGCACATCGCGGGCATGAAGAAGTTCGTTCCCCGAGCCCGCAAGATGGCCTCGCCGACGACGAAGGTCGTCGCCGTCGTGGAGGAGGCGTTGACCGCGCGGCGGCCACGGGCCCGCTACGTGGTGGCGCTGCTCCCGAAGATTCAAACCGTCCTGGTGACGAATATGCCTGCCGCGCTGAAGGATCGACTGATGACCGCCATGGTCGGGCTCCCTCGCCGCCCGCGTGGCTGAGTTCGTCAAGTCGCGTCACACGGCGCCGCCCGGGTTCTTCGCACTGGAGGCGGCGGGGCTGCGGTGGTTGGCCGTCGACGGTGGAGTGCGCTGCGCGCGGGTGACCCGGCAGGACGAAGGTTCGCTGACATTGGAGCGGCTGGATTCCGTACCGCCGACTCGGGCTGCGGCTCACGATTTCGGTGAGCGGTTGGCGGTGACGCATGACGCCGGGGCGCCGTCGTTCGGTGCGGGTCCGGCCGGATGGGACGCGGACGGGTTCTTCGGGCCGCTGTCCGAACCGCTACCGATGTCGTTGCGGGGCCACACCACGTGGGGCGCCTTCTACGCCGAGGAACGACTGCTGTTCATGGCGACCGTCGCGGAGCGGCGCCTCGGTGTCGGCGTGCGTCGGTTGGTCGACGCCGTGATGGAGCGATGCCGGGCCGGCGACTTCGACGACGACGATCCGCCGGCGCGCATCCACGGAGACCTGTGGAGCGGCAACGTCATGTGGACGGCCGACAGTGTGGTGCTGATCGACCCGGCGGCGCACGGAGGCCATCGGGAAACGGATCTGGCGATGTTGCAGTTGTTCGGATGCCCGCACCTGAGCGAGGTGCTCGCGGGCTACGAGTCGGTGCGGCCGCTGAGAGACGGGTGGCGGGCGAGGGTGGCCCTGCACCAGTTGTATCCGCTGCTGGCGCACGTGGCGCTGTTCGGTTCGGGGTATGCCCGGCAGACCGAGAATGCCGCTCGAAATGCGCTGGCCATACGCGACTGAATGGTCTTTTTCAGCAATGTCGATAGCCGACAAAACTGCCGATTGCTGACAGAATTTGGCGGACCCGACTGATGGCCTCTTAACCTGTACCTTCATATTGACGGCGTGGACATTAAAGGATTTGCTTCTATCCAGAAAGTGAGCGCCTGACTAATTCCTCAGCTATTCACCTCTGCCGCTGAGTTGGTGATACTTTGCCTGAGAACCACCTGAGAACGTCCCTCGGAAGGATCGGTCAATGGGCAAGCACCGCAGGGTGAGCAGCACGTGCATGAAGTTCGCAGCCCTCGGGGCCGCCGCCGTCACGACAACAGCGTTGACCGTCGCGGTGGTGCCGGAGACCGAGGAGGAACAGTCGCGTGCCGAACTGCTGCGACTCCTTGCAGACATCAGGCCGTTCGGCACCGACCCGCAGGCCATCCCGGATCTGACGGGCGGTCTCGGGTCATCGGTCTATGGCCTGTCGGAGTCGGGGGCGAGCCAGTTTCTGAGTTTGGGCAGTACGTCGGAATCGACGTTCCCCGATGTGCCCGGCCTGAACCTGATCACCACCGGCCCGCTGTTCGGCCTGCTGAGTCTGTTCGGCATCGACTACGGACGGGTGCCGGCATTGCCCAGTTCGATCGCGAACGAGATCGAGGGAACACCGTTTGTCACAGAGAATTTCAAGGGCATCGGAAGCTACCTGACGTCCACCCAGGAGGCGCTCGCGAAGGCGGCGCTGACGCCGATCCTTCTCGCCGCCGGTGTGCCACTGCGCGAAGTGGGGGCGGAGGAGAACAAGATCCTCGGACCGATAGACGATTTGGCTGACGTTCGGGTGATTCCCGTTGTGGGTGTCGGGTTGGGCGCGTTCGCCGCGGGGCAGGCGCATCAGCAGGTCAGTGACAACTGGAGCGACGAGCCCATCGAAGGCGGTTCGGTAGCGGGCAGTTACACGATTCTGCCGATGGTTCTGCTCTTCAATCCGGGTCGCGCCAACGGTGGTCCGCTGGCACGCGCCTATCCGCTGTTCCGCCTGGTGGGGATCGACACCGTGACGCCGGAAACGCACGTGCAGTCGGACGGGGGAACTGCGATCGGTGGCACTGGCCTGGCCCTGGGTGGCGACAACCTGGTCCCCATCAAGATCGACATCGGTGTCCAGAACTTCCCGGCGTCCGACTTCGCGGCGTGGCCGAACCCGGTGACGTTGGCGAACAACGGTGCGGCACTGCTGTTTCCGACGTACATCATCCGGGGGTTCGACGAGGCCGCCGTCGAGCAGTCGCTGGAGGACCAGACCAAGGACCAGCTGGACGACGCCCTCGCAAGCCGTCCCTTGGCACTGAACTTCTACCTGACGGTGCCGATCAAGGGCGCGCCCGTGCTGGAGCCGAGCTACCTCGCCGTCGATGCGGTGAACCTGCTCACGGGTGGCCAGTTCAACAATCCGATCGGCACCGCGCTCAATCCCGTGCTCGAGAGTGCGGGCAACCTGGGCTATACCGACGTCGAACGTCAATTGAGCTCGGACGGAACCCATTACGAGTACGTCCGCACATTCGATGACACCGGAACTCCGACGGCGTTCTTCTCGTTCCCCGATGTCGACTGGGAGAAGGTGCCCGGGGATCTGGTCACGCTGTTGGGCGTCGGCCTTCGGGAGGCACTGGAGCAGGGCATCGAAGGCGAACCGTCCCCCAATGCGATCGCGGAGGTGCTCAAGCTGCTGGGCCTGGACACTTCGTCGAGCGCAGGCAGTTCGAGCGCCGGGCTGTCGAGCCTGACCGACGGTCTGGTGGGTAATGCGCTCGGATCGTCGCTGGGGATGCAGGCTCAGAACGCACAGACGACGAGCTTCGCACCGCCTGCGGTGAATTCGCCGACCACCGGGTCGGGGCAGACGCAAACGGTTCAGCTGACGCAGGGTGATTCGACCGGTACGACGCCGAGCGCGGCTGGTGAGGACGACGGAGCAGTCACGCCGAGCAAGCGGCCGGTGGCGGAGATCATCGAGCGGCTCGGAAATTCGGTGACACCGCCGAGGACGACGGCGGCCGCCGGAACCGGTACGCCGCGCGCTCCCGGGCTCGGGGATGCGGTCAAGCAGGCGAGCGACGGGGTGAAGAAGACGGTCGAGTCGGTGAACGACGGCGTGACAAAGGCGGTGAGCGGCGTGACGAAGGCCGTGACCGACACCGCGAAGAAAATGGGCGCCGGGGCGAAGCCGAAACCGGAGTCGGACGCGGCTGAGTAGTCCGCGCGGGCCGTCAGCTAACAAAGCCGGCAAGGGTTTGCTGCGCGGAATCTAAGTAGCTGAACGGCGGTTTTGGGCAGTGTCCCGCAGATGGGACACGTGTTTCGCGATGGGTAACCCTCTGCGGAATACGACGCAGCAAATGATCTTGACATGCGTGGCAACGACAGTGAAGTCGTGGGCTGTCAGCAACTGACCGCTCCGTAGATGTGGCAGTTGCTGCCAAAAGAAGAAATGGCGGTACAAATCGGCTTAACCTGGCCATTAGCGTTGACGTACACGTTAATAAGGCATTTGCGCTATCCACCTACCGAACTGCTCGCAGGCGCCCCAGCAATTTAGTGATAGTGGTCACACGCGTGCTACGGTGCCTGAGAACAACCTGAGACCACCGAGGGAAGGGCCGGTCGGGATGTCAAAGCATCGGAAGAACAAAAGCAGGACGAAGAAGTTCGCCACTGTGACTGCCGTGACGGCAACAACCGCCGCGCTGACCGTCGGAGCCGCCCCGTCGCCGGACAAAGAAGTCACGTGGCGCGACATTCTTCTGACCGCGGGACCGGACTACCTGCAACTGATCGAGGACATGTCCGACAGCCTCGACAACATCATCATCGCCCAGGGCAACATCAACGAAGGTTTCGAGTCGTTCTGGGATCCGATCTCGTCGGCGTCCGGCGGACTGCTTCCGACCTTCAACTCGCAGTACGACTACAACGACCTCACGACGCTTGCCGGCATTCTCGGGGCATTGGCCCATGCGCTGGACAACGGGACCGACATCGAGGCCGTTCCTGGCATTCCGGCCGCCACCGCAACGACCGTGCTTGCACTGCTCCTCGGCGGGCTCGGCGTGGACACCGGCCCGTTGGAGTCGGTATTCGATTCTCTTGGCGGACTCAACGGAGTACTGGGCAGCGCGAGCGACGTGCTCCAACTCGTGCAGGGACTCGAAGCGATCGGTCTCCTCGACGACGTACTCGACATCTCCGAGTTGCTCGGCCTGACCGCCCACCAGAGTTCGCTCACGCAGACATGGTCGTGGTTCGGCCTGAACGAGACGACTTCGCTCGGGAACACCTATGTCAACTTGGACCAGCTCACCGTTTCGGGGCTCCTGGACAATCTCGACGACGCCCTCCTCGGCGATCTCCTTGGCAATCTCGGTCTCGGCGGCCTCCTGTCCAACCTGGGTCTGGGCTCCGGGCTGACAAGCCTCGCCGGAATCGTTTCGGCACTCGACATCGTGTCGACGCCCGAAATCACGGCGTGGATCCCTGCCGCATCCGGCAGTTACGACCTTCCGCTGGGTGGTTCAGTCGGATACCTGGCAGCCATGCCGACCATCGCCATCGGACCTCTCAGCAGCCTCGGCCTCAACGAAGCCGGCGTCACCGCACTGCTCGAAGAACTCGGCGTCGACGCCGACCTAGTTGATGTGAATAGCGCCACTGTCATCGCCATCCCGATCTCTGCTGCAGGCGCGGAGCTACCGCTGGGTCTCGCCTCGTTCGGCGGGGTGAACGCAAACGTTCTGTTCCCGACCGCAACCGGCGTCACGTCGCTCGCGGGCACGTCGATCCAAACGTTCACCATTCCGCTTCTGGCGAGCGGTGCGACGAACATCAACACGCTGCAGGCGTATTACGTCGGCACCAACGGCTTCAACCTCAACAGCGGCCAGTCCGTGCTGCTGGCGAATGTGGGCGGCCTCCCGATCCCGCTCGAATACTCCATGGGCGCAATCAATGCCGGCACCAGTGGCGTCGGCGTCACCCTGCCATCTCTGTTCGGCGTCGGCTTGGTGCCGTCGTTCCAGATCGGCACGCCTGTCGGCCAGGAATCGTCCGACGGCCTCATCGGCAAGGACATCCTGAACCTCGGACTGAACACTCCGACCCAGGCGACCAATGTCGCCTCGCTCATCGGCTTGGGAGGGATCTTCGATCCGGCCGAGGCCGCAGGAACGGCGGTGTGGAACGCAGCCGTGAAGCCTGTCGGAGATCAGTTCAAGAACTACCTCAACGACAACGTCGGCGACTGGGTCAACGGGTCCGCCAGCCAGTTCGAGCAGCTGACCGGCTCGATCGCCGACGCGACGGGAGGCGATCAGTCCGCGGGATCCACCACCGCGCTCACCTCCGCGCAGCCGAGCGCGCAGCTGGCTGCCGCGGGCAGCGACTCCAAGACCAGTGCGGTCCCCGGCACGGACGATTTCACCAACCTCAGCACTAGCCTTGCCGATTCGGTCAAGACGACGAACGCCTCGATCGCGGCGACCGCGAACAAGGCTCGTGCGCAATCGGATGCGACGGTCAAGCGAGCGCAGGCGGCGATCAACAAGATCGCCGCTGACGGACAGAAGGCGATCAAGGACACCGTCGACGGCGTGAAGAAGGCTGTCGACAACACGGTCAGCAGCGTGAAGAAGGCCGGCGAGTCAGCGGCGGCCAACAAGACGACCGAGAAGACCGCGTCCTGAAACGTGCGAGCGGGCCCTATTTGAGGGTTAGGGCCCGCTCGACCATCTCTGTCAACAACGGCGCGAGCACCTTCGCGTACTCCGTCGTGATGTGGTTGTCGTCCCGATACACCAACGTGTTTCCGATGATCACCGGGCACCGGTCCGCCGTGCAGAAGAGTTCCGACAGCTCCGCGTACTGACCGCCGCCCGCTGCCGTCGCCGCCGCTTCCGCCGCGATCCCGCCGTCGTTGAGACCGTCCGCCCTCGACGGGGCGCACGCCGCGGCGTCGTCCATGTGCGCCGACACGCACGTCGGCACGGTCGAGTGCGGGTCGGCGACCGGCCCCAGCACCAGAACCCTTGCGCCCGAACCCCGCAGCGTCTTCACCACGAGCGTCAATCTGTCCAGCCATGCCCGGTCATAGCTCGTGAAGCCGAAGTCCGCACCGTAACGGCGCGACATGTCGAGCACGATCACCTGCGGCCTCTCCTTGAACAGCCGCGCCATCACCGCGCCCCGCCACTTCTCGCATTCGGTGAACGTGCGGCCGAGGTAAGGGCTGTTGATCGGTATATCCAGGAACGGGCACAGCACCTTGCTCATCGTCTCGAGCCGCCAATGCCGCTCACGCGCAACCGGTTCCAATGCGGGCTGCCACATCGCCGCATGCGAATCGCCGACGAGCGCCACCGTCGTGGTCGATCCCGTGTCACCCGAGACGCATTCCGGCTGCGCGACATCCCGCCACGACAACACGCATCCGTTGATGAACACCTCCGGCTTCGCGATCCCACCGAGTGCCGGGGTCAGGTTCGCCGGAACCGGTTGCTGTCCAGTCGAGTTCGCGACCGCAGTCAACACCTGGTCTCGGACTGACGGCGGCGGCGCCTTGGGCGATGTCGGCGCTCCCGGCTCGATTGCAGCTACCGGTGCCGCCACCACGCCGTGGCCGATCGGGACCGGCCGCACCGTCAACAGCACCAGGCACGCCGCGACCGCTACGGCCGTCAACACGCCGCCCACCGCCAAGCTTCGCTCTGCCGACTCCTTGACTGACGGCGCGAACCGCACCGGGTTCTCGATCAGAATCAATGTCGCGACCGCCAGCGCGAACGACACTCCCACCATCGCGAGGCGGCTCGTCAACCCGGTGTCGCCGCCCAGCAGGGCTGGCCCGAGCAGCAGCACCGGCCAGTGCCACAGGTACCACGAGTACGAGAGTCGGCCGATCCTTCGCATCGTCGGTCGCGACAGGAACCGTCCCACACCGAGTTCCGGTGTCGCACAACCGGCGCCGATGATCAGCGCCGTGCCCAACACCGGCAGCAGCGCCGTCGTGCCCGGGTACGGTGTGCCTTCGCCGATCTGCGTGCAGGTGACGACGATCAACGCCAACCCGCCCCAGCCCACGAGAGCAGCCGACGGCCCCGGGAGATGCCGCCACGCACCGGCGGTCAACGCCACCAGCCCGCCGACCGCCAACTCCCATGCACGGGTCGGCAGCGAGAAGAACGCCCACGACGGCGAATCAGCCGTCCACGCCAGCGACACGGTGAACGACAGCGCGGTCAGCACTCCGAGCACGACCACATACGGCGCGACCGACAACGAGCCTGCGCTCCCGTACCGCCGCGCCACCCGCGCCAGCGCCCACGCCGTGCCGATGATCACCGCAGGCCAGAGCAGATAGAACTGCTCCTCGACACCCAGCGACCAATAGTGCTGCAGCGGCGACGGTGGCGCATCGGCGGCCAGGTAGTCGGTGCCCTGGATCGCGAAGCGGTAATTGCCGACGTACATCGCGCTCGCGATGCCGTCGACGAGCACGCTTCGGGCCTGCAGAGGCGGCAACAGCATCGTCGACGCCGCGCAGGTCGCCACGAGCACCGTGACCGCCGCAGGCAACAGCCGTCGCGCCCGCGCCCCGTAGAACCGGGCCAGGCGAACGGTTCCGGTCCCCGATGCCTCACGCCACAGGAGGCCGGTGATCAGGAACCCGGAGACGACGAAGAAGACGTCGACGCCGATGAAGCCGCCGCTCACACCGGGTATGCCGGCGTGGAACAGCACCACGGCGACGACGGCGACCGCCCGCAAGCCTTCGATGTCGGGGCGGAACCGCGTCTCCGACAGGGCCGCGCGCCCGCTCGCAGGGGTAGCGCGTCGGGAGGCAGGGCGGGGTGGCGTCGCAACTCTGTTCACTCGAGCAACGATCGTCCCACGAGAACCAGTCGCGAGCCGGGATCAACGCGCCAACCAGGCCAACTCCCGCGGCAGCTTCTCCTCCCACGCGGCGACGTCGTGTCCGCCGACGAACGACACGCCCGAGGGCGGTCGGCGCAGGGACGCCACGAACTGTTTGGTGGCGTCGTAGAACCGGTCGCCCGCGCCGCAGTCGATCCTCAGCGGGATCTCCGACAGCGCGGGGGTCCCGTAGACGGAGTATGCGAACCAATCCGCCGGGCCGTCGAACGCGCGCTCGGAGATCGCCTCGCCGTAGTCGGTGAACAGCGCGGGCGCGACGGCACAGATCGCCGCGGTCCGCGACGCGCCCAACGCACCGCCGAGCAACAACGCGCCGTAGCCGCCCATCGACCATCCGATGAAGCTGACCCGCCGCGTATCGAGGCCCTTGGTCGCCAGCATCGGGAGCAACTCCCGCAGCACCATCGCACCGGAGTCCTCACCCGTCGCCCGCCGATGCCACCATCCGTTTCCGCCGTCGACGGCGACCACCGCGAACGGCGGATAGCCGGCCCTCGCCAACTCGGCCAAGCCGGCCTCGACGCCCATCCCCATCACGCCCTCGGCCGTCATGTCGCGGCCGTGCAGCGCGATGACCGGACGCAGCGGACGCGAATAGCTGCCCGGCGGAAGTGCTACAGCCCAACGCGTTTCGACCCCGCCTCGCGCCGCCGACACGAACGAGCCCGTCACCATCGTCGTCGTTGCCTTCGCCGACGACGGCGTCGGCTGCTCGGGTGGCGCACCTGACGCGGTGGCGAGGCCCAACTGCAGAATCGGCTCGAACGCACATGCTCCGGCGAGCCCGGCCCCCAGCCGCAGCGCGGTGCGGCGTGTCATCTCGGCCATTGCGTCAGGCGAAGGCGAGCCAGCTGGGAAGCGCTCGTTCGCGCGAATCGCAGAGCACCTGGCGCGTGTCGCAGCTGCCCTTGGGAACGCCTGCGCCACTCCACATTCCGCCGGTGTCACGACGGAGCACGATGGCCGACGACCCGCCGCCGTCCAACAGCACCGCGGTGTCAGACCCCAACCCGCGGAACAGATCCTGGATCTGATCGGGTGTGTAGCTGCCGCCTTGGAAGACGTACAGCTGGTCGTTGGTCCGGTTGTAGGCGATCGCGGTGCGCGCCGCGCTCGGCCCGCCGTCGTTGAGCTGTCCGGTGTCACCCGGCGCGAGAAGCCCGATGCCCGCGACGGCGACGAAGCGCGCGTTCTGGTCGAGGAGTTTCTGGATCTCGGGCGACGCCGAGTCGTAGTCGTCAGGGCCCTTGGGCATGACGACGTAGGGGGCGCCGCCCGTGGGAAGGATCATGGTGGCCAGCGACGACCAGTGCTCGTTGCCACCCGAGAGTCCCTGCTTACCCGCGTAGGCGAGCGTGCCGGTGACGGCGGCGTTGGCGCGGCCCTGTCCGCGGGTGTTGTCGACGTAGGCGCCGAGCGGCGAACTGCATTTCGTGTCGCGCCACGACCCGCCCTTCTGGCCGCGAACGTCGAAGAAGTTCGCGTTGATCGCGATCGTCGGCTGACCGAGCGCCCGCCACGCCTCGAGTGGCGCGTACACCTCGGACGCCTGGTACAGGCCCTCGCCGGTGCGCGCGCCGGGGTCGCGTTCACAGCGGCCCTGATAGCCCTGATGGCTGTCGACGAGGAGTCGCGGCTGCACTCGGCCTGCGGCGTTCTTGATGGTCATCAAGTGCCCGCCGTTGTTCATCTCGTACCAGCCGCCGCCCGCGTTGAGCATCGGGGCGGGGTGGCCGTCGCCGAAGTTGTAGACGAGATAGTTCCCGCGGGTGTTCGCGATCGCACCGGCCAGCAGGGTGCGACCGTCCGCCCTGGCCACCGGCGCGATCGTCGCCGCGAGCCCGGCGCACAGCATCAGCGCAGCGGCGTACGCGAGAATTTTTCTGCTCCTCGCGTGCGCAGCAACTTTTCTGCTCCTCGCGTGCGCAGCGGAACGCCGGCGGGCGGCGGCGAGCATCGACACGGTGGCCCTTCACGGGGATGATGGGAAACAGGACAACACCCATCACACCAACCCCACAGTTAACTTCAGTCACAGCAACGTCACGATTCGATATCGCGGTCATCGGTGGTGGAATCGGCCGGCGATTGGGTAATCCCGTCTGGGTCGGAAATCACTTCAAAGGAGCACACAGACATGATCGGAACGATTCTCAGCGCCCTGATCGTCGGCTTGATCGTCGGCGCGCTGGCGCGGCTCATCATGCCTGGCAAGCAGAACATCGGCGTCATCATGACGATCGTTCTGGGCGCGCTCGGCTCGTTCATCGGGTCGTGGCTGACTTACCAGCTGGGCTACCAGAATTCGAACGGCGGCTGGCAGGTCATCCCGTTCCTCGTCGGAATCATCGTCGCGATCATCCTGATCGCGATCTACGTCGGGATCACGGGCCGCAGGGGCACCCGCACACCAACCGCTCGCTAACGCCCCGGCGGCGCCAAGCGGTAAACAGCCCCTGCGTAGTCGTCGCTGATGTAGATGGCGCCGTCCGGTCCGACAACTGCCGCGACCGGTCGGCCCCATCTGTTTCCGTCGTCATCCTGAAAGCCACCGACGAGCGTCTGCTGGTCGCCGAGATCGCCGTTGCGCCACGGGAAGAACGACACCTCGGGTGCGCGCGGCGGCTGCCGGTTCCATGAGCCGTGAATGCCCACGAGCGCGCCCTCCGCGTACGGCGCGGGCAGCACCCCCGTTGTGAAGGCGAGGCCGAGCGGCGCCGAATGCGCACCCATGCTCTGCTCGACGGCGGGCAGGGCCGCGCAGTCCATCCGTGCGCCGTCCGAGTTCGTCGACATGTCGCGAATGAACGCCAGGTCGGCGGGTCCGCCGTCGGGATTGCAATAGGGCCAACCCAATTCGCGTCCGGGGGTCAGGCGCGCCAACGCTTCGGGCGGGTGTTCGTTGACGTACTGCGTGTCGACGTTGCCGTCGGGGTCCGGCGTGTTGTCCCGGTTGTTGACCGCGGTCCAGATCGACCCGTCGGGCGCGACGGCCAGCCCGGTCCCGTTGCGCACACCCGTCGCGAACGGCTCTGCAACGCCGCCGCCCGGCGGAATCCGCAGGATCGTCGCGCGCGGCGGATTGGCCTCGCGATCCTCAGCTGAGATGTTGCCCGTCGAGCCGATCGAGAAGTAGACCGCACCGTCGGGGCCGACGGTGACGCTCTTCAGCGCGTGCGCGTAGGCGCCGCCCAGTTCGGGACTCTTCGCGTCGGGCAGCCCGTCGACCACCACCCGCCGGTCCGAGACCGCCCCTGTGGCGTAGGTGAAGCTGTCGACCTTGTCGCTCTCGGCCACGTAGAGCGTGCTGCCGCTGAAGGTCAGCCCGTGCGGCTGGTTCAACCCGGCGACGAGAGTGTGCTGGGTCGGCACGGCGTCACCCTGGCCGGGAGTCAGCTCGAGCACGTCGCCGGACGAGGGCCGCGACACCAGCAGCCGTTGGTTCGGGGTCCAGGCCAGC
>DATEIG010000786.1:0-4830 GCA_035279185.1 Mycobacterium sp. | reverse complement strand
TCCCGAGCAGCATCCCGGGGATCATGTTGGCGATGCCTGCGATGTGGAAGAGCGGGACGCCGATGAAGCCGACGTCGGTGTTGATGTCGGCGCCGTTGGTGAACAGGAACGTCATCGCCTGGCCGGCGAGGTTGTTGTGGGTGAGCACCGCGCCCTTGGGCCGGCCGGTGGTGCCCGAGGTGTACATGATCAGCGCGGCAGAGTCGTCGGGGATGTCGACCAGCGGAGCGGGTTCGCCGGCTTCTGCCAGCAGGTCCTCGTAACCCAGCACCTCGTCGTCGGTGGCGGCGCCGGCCACGATGACCGTCTCCAGCCTCGACTCGAGCCCGCGGACCGCCGTCGCCACCGTCGCGAGAACCGGTTCGGTGATCATCAGCGCGGCGTCGCAGTCGCTGACGAGGAAGGCGATCTCGGGCGGTGTCATCCGGAAGTTGACCGGCACAGCGATGGCGCCGAGCCTGTTGGCAGCAAGGAAGGATTCGACGAACTCGGTCCGGTTCAGCATCAGGATCAGCACCCGGTCGCCGAACCGGACGCCGCGACGGTGCAGTGCGCCGGCAAGAGCCGACACTCGACCGTCGAGTTCAGCCCAGGTGGTCGTGCGACCCAGGTGGCGCAGCGCCGTCGCATCCGGCTGCATCAACGCGTGGCGGGACAGCTGGTTGCTCCAGTTCTGCCTTCTCGCGAGATACGGCTGATCGGTCGGCGCCGGCTGATCGGTCAACGGATGGAGCTCCCGGTTGCGCTGCATTGATATTTGATCAAACATGGAGATGCGAGGTCACACTATGGGCTCGGCCGTCGGGGGACAAGCCCTGGAATGGAGACCGAGTGAACGCACCGGCGAGAGCCGTTCACCGCCAACGTCGCCGCGTACGACGCGAGCAGATGTCGGACGAGGTCGCGGGGTATCTACGGGCCGCGATCATGTCCGGCTCGCTGTTGCCGGGGACCTTCATCAGGCTCGATGAGACCGCCGCATCCCTCGGCGTCAGCATCACCCCGGTCCGTGAGGCGCTGCGGACGCTGCGCGGCGAAGGCATGGTGGTGCTCGAACCGCACAGGGGGCACGTCGTCGCGCCGATGAGCCGGCGCGATATCGAGGACATCTTCTGGCTGCAGGCGACGATCGCCAGGGAACTGGCGGCGGCCGCCACCGAGCGGATCACCGACGATCAGATCGCCGAGCTCGAACGGCTCAACGACGAACTCGCCGCGACGGTCGAGACGGGTGAGGCCGAGACCATCGCTGCGGCGGAGTTCCGCTTCCACCGCTCGCTCAACCACACCACCGGCCGCATCAAGCTGGCGTGGTTCCTGTTGCACGTGGCCCGCTACATGCCGCCGCTGATCTACGCGTCGGATCCGCAGTGGGGCGTCGAGGCCGTCGCCAACCATCGACAGCTGATCGCCGCACTGCGCCGCCGCGACGTCGCCGAGGTGGTTCGGCTGACCGGCTGGCAGTTCGACGATGGCGCGCGCAGGCTGACCGAGCGGCTCGAGGAAACGGGTATCTGGAACTGAGGCCGGATGCGATTCTGGCACGCGCTCGTCGGCCCGAGTGAGGCTGGCTAACCGGCCGCAGAGAGCTGCTCGGCGCGACCCTTCAGGTTGCCCGCGAGGTAGTCCAGCGTGTCACCGATCGCCTTCTTCACCATCGGCTTCGGAAACGGCAGTTTGGTCTCCACGTCGAGGTCGACCGTCAGCAGCGACGTCGGCCCCATCGCCACGACCGAGAACTTCTGCTCCTGCTTGTCGAAGTGGTCGCCCTGCTGCAGCACCGTGTAGATCTCGTTGGGCGACGGGTAGTAGACCGCCGTGATGAACGTGCCCGACTGCCCCTGCACGACCACGTCGAGTCGCAACTGGCTGGGGCGGCCGTCGTCATAGCGGGCCAGAATCCAGCAGCCCTTGATCTCCTCGTTCCACTCGGGGTACCTCTCGAAGTCCGCGACGATCGCCATGATCGTCTCCGCGGACGCGTCGACCTCGACGGTCTTGCTCACCAACGGCATTCGGACACCTTATCGGGCAGCGCAGGTGCGGCGGAGCCTGCGCTAAGCGCGCTCACCGACGTCGAGGCCGAGGGGCGATTCGACGCGCACGGCATCGTCGCGGATCAGGCCCCGCAGCAGCGCGGTGCTGAACTCGGCGGCGATCTCCTGCGCGGTGCGCCTGCCCTGCGGACGCAACCAGCGATACGACCCGAGCGTCATCCCGATGTAGCCCAGCGCCAGCACATGGGAGTCGCATTCGTGGAACTCGCCGCTGGCGATCCCTCGATCGATGACATCGCGAACGTGCTCGTATACCTGCGTTTCCTTCTCACGGATGTAGGCGACCTGCTCGTCGGTGAACCACTCCGTGATGTAGGGCCCCTCCTGGAAGTACACGGCCGCGCGTTCGAGGTCGCTGGCGATACCGACCAGGAGTCGGCGGGTGAAGTGGTAGATGGTCTCGCGGGCCGACGCCGACGGGTCGTCGTGCAGCGCGGCCACCGTGAAATCGGCGGCGCCCTTGTAGATGTCGTAGAGGATCAGCGACTTGCTGGCGTAGTAGTGGTAGACCGTCGCCTTGTTCAAGCCCACGGCGTCGGCGACGTCGTCCATCCTGGTGCCGTGATAGCCGCGCGCGGCGAACAACCTGGTCGCTACGGCGAGCAGTTCCTCGCGGCGGGACATCCCGTTCGAGGTCTCGGAGGACATGGCGACTCACTAACGCAGGCCGGGCCGCGCCCGGGGTACCAATCAACTGGTTGGCAGTCTAGGGGTTCGGGGTGTCGGCCCGGTCGCGGCGGGTCTAGACTTTCCCACGAGAGACAGCCGAAGCGCGGGAGGGTGTGCACATGGATCCGAATCCGGACTATGACGCCAGCGACGAAGTCGAATACGGCGCTAACTGCTTCGCCTGGATCCTGCGCGGTGTCTATCCCCCGCCCGCGTATCCGCCCGTCTAAGCGGCTGCGCTGAGTCGCCGGCCTACCACGTAGGTCCGGTGAAATACCCGTCGAATCGAATGCGCTGATCGCGCAGCAGCTCGAGTTCCTGATCCGTGGGCAGTGCCGTGACGGTCGGTTCCTTCAGAGTCGGCGGCTCGCCCTGCAGCACCTCGTTCGGTGTTTTTTGCATGAGTCCATCGTTTCCGCCCATGGCCACGATGGCGTGAGTAACCCACTACTACATCTGCTGCGGCGATGAATCCATGGCAGTGCCGCGCCCTGGGAATACGCCGATCCCGAGCGCGGCACTGGGCTTGGCTGCGGGTGAGTAATGACGCACCCGCTAATTTTGGGTTCCCTGCGCGCCGACGGCCGAAACCCCCCGCCGACCCGATACGCCGCGCCGCCGATTTGGCCCGACTCTTACACTGACGTATTCCACTCGTCCCACGACGAGCTGAGCCGGGGTGCATTCTCACGCTCTGGCCAGACCATGACAGACATCTAGATCGGATCGAAATCGATGATCATCGGGATTCCGAGAGAGTCGCTGCCTGGAGAAACGCGCGTCGCGGCGACGCCGCAGACGGTCGCCCAACTCATCAAGCTGGGCTATGAGGTCGTGGTCGAGAGCGGCGCGGGCGCCGCCTCGAGCTTCTCCGACGGCGCATACAAAGAGGCCGACGCCGAGATCGGCGACGCATGGGCGGCCGATGTGGTGCTCAAGGTGAACGCCCCCGACGACGCCGAGATCAAAGCCTTGCGCGACGGCGCCACCCTGATCAGCCTCATCTCGCCCGCGCTGAAGCCCGAACTCGTCGAGGCGCTGGCGACGCGGCCGATCACCGTGCTGGCCATGGACGCCGTGCCGCGCATCTCGCGCGCACAGTCGCTCGACGTGCTGTCGTCTATGGCCAACATCGCCGGCTACCGCGCCGTCATCGAGGCCGCCAACAAGTTCGGCCGCTTCTTCACCGGCCAGGTCACCGCGGCGGGCAAGGTGCCTCCGGCCAAGGTGCTCGTCGTCGGCGCGGGCGTCGCCGGTCTGGCCGCCATCGGCGCCGCGGGCAGCCTCGGCGCCATCGTGCGCGCCACCGACCCGCGACCCGAGGTCGCCGATCAGGTGAAATCGCTTGGCGGCGAATATCTTTCGATCGAGTCGTCGGAGGCCGAGGTGTCGGCCACCGGCTACGCCAAGGAAATGGGCGACGACTACAAGGCCCGCGAGGCCAAGCTCTACACCGAGCAGGCCGCCGACGTCGACATCATCATCACCACCGCGCTGATCCCCGGTAAGCCGGCACCGCGCATCATCACCGCCGACATGGTCGCCTCGATGAAACCGGGCAGCGTCATCGTCGACATGGCCGCGGCCAACGGCGGCAACGTCGAGGGCACCGTCAAGGACGAGGCGGTCGTCACCGACCACGGCGTGACGATCATCGGCTACACCGACCTGGCAGGCCGCCTGCCCGCGACCGCCTCCCAGCTGTACGGCACCAACCTGGTCAACCTGCTCAAGCTGCTCACCCCGGAGAAGGACGGCCAGCTCACGCTGGACTGGGACGACGTCGTGCAGCGCTCGGTGACGGTGGTGCGCGACGGCGAGGTCAGCTGGCCGCCGCCGCCGGTGCAGGTCTCCGCGGCACCGGCCGCCGCAGCGGCGGCACCGGTGGAGGCCGCGCCGGCCAAGCAGCCCATGACCACGAGCCGCCGACTCGGCGTGACGTTCGCGGCCGCCGCGGTGCTGTTCGCGCTCATCGCGCTGTCACCGGCTGCGCTGCAGGTGCACCTGACGGTGTTCGCGCTCGCGATCGTGATCGGCTACTACGTGATCGGCAACGTGCACCACGCGCTGCACACCCCGCTGATGTCTGTGACCAACGCGATCT
>DATEIG010000785.1:0-2173 GCA_035279185.1 Mycobacterium sp. | reverse complement strand
CCGCCTTCGCGAAGCCGACCCGCAGCTTGCGCTGCAGCATCGACGTCGAGCCGAACTGGCTCGACACCACCAGCTCGACGGCCTGAAGGAAGACGTCCATGTCGTCGCCGATGTCGGGGTCGACGTCGGTGCGCTCGCTGTTCGGCTTGGCCGCCGTCACACCCTCGGTGTACTCGGGCTCGGCCTGGTCCTTACACGCGTTGACCACGGCGTTGATCTCCTCGTCGGAGACGTAGGCGCCCTGCAGTCGGATCGGCTTGTTGGCACCCATCGGGATGAACAGGCCGTCGCCCATGCCGATCAGCTTCTCGGCACCCTGCTGATCGAGGATGACGCGGCTGTCGGTCAGCGACGACGTCGCGAACGCCAACCGGGACGGCACGTTGGTCTTGATCAAACCCGTCACCACGTCGACCGACGGCCGCTGGGTCGCCAGCACCAGGTGAATGCCTGCGGCACGCGCTTTCTGGGTGATCCGCACGACCGCGTCCTCGACGTCGCGCGGCGCGGTCATCATCAGGTCGGCCAGCTCGTCGACGATCGCGACGACATAGGGGTACGGCCGGTACACGCGCTCGCTGCCGAGCGGCGTGGTGATCTCCCCCGACTTCACCTTCTTGTTGAAGTCGTCGATGTGACGCACCCGCGACGCCTGCATGTCCTGGTAGCGCTGCTCCATCTCCTCGACCAACCACGCCAGCGCCGCGGCGGCCTTCTTGGGCTGCGTGACGATCGGGGTGATCAGGTGCGGAATGCCTTCGTACGGCGTCAGTTCCACCATCTTGGGATCGATCAGGATCATCCTGACCTCCTCCGGGGTGGCGCGCGCCAGCAGCGACACCAGCATCGAGTTGACGAAGCTCGACTTGCCCGAGCCGGTGGAACCGGCCACCAACAGGTGAGGCATCTTCGCGAGATTGAACGAGACGTACTCCCCCTCGATGTCCTTGCCCAGAGCGATCACCAGCGGATGGTGGTCGCTGCGGGTCGACGGGTCGGTCAGCACGTCGGCGAGGCGCACCATCTCGCGGTCGGTGTTGGGCACCTCGATACCGACAGCCGACTTGCCGGGGATCGGCGCGAGCATCCGGACGCTCTCCGTGGCAACGGCATACGCGATGTTCTTCTGCAGCTGGGTGATCTTCTCGACCTTGACGCCGGGACCGAGTTCGACCTCGTAGCGCGTGACGGTCGGGCCGCGCGTGCATCCGGTGACCGAGGCGTTGACCTTGAACTGCTGCAGCACTTCGGAGATCGCGTCGGCGGTGTGGTCGTTGGCCGCGGAACGGCGTTTGGGCGGGTCGCCCTTCTGCAGCAGCTCGAGCGACGGCAGGTTGTAGGCGCCCTCGACGACGCGGTCGGCCACCGGTTTGACCGGCTTGGCCTTCTTGCGCTTGGCGGCACGCGTGGGCTCGGGGATCGTCGGAGCCTCTTCGTCGAGCGGGTAGTTCTCCATCGGCGTGCCTGCGTGCGATGTCGCCGCAGCTGCGGCTCCTCCTACGGCTCCGGCGGGCCACGCCTGCGCCTCGTCCTCGTTGTAGCCGGGATCGTCGTAGTAGCCGTCAGAGAAATCCTCGGGTTCGGCGTCGGTGTGCTCGTCGAACTCTTCGTCGTCGTAGTACTCGTCGTCGTCGCGCAGCATGCGGGTGCTGAACATCGCCCGCACGGTCTCGGGCACCTCGCGGATGGTCGTTCCGGTGATCAGAAGCAGACCGAACAGTGCGCCGATGAACAGCAGCGGCGCCGCGATCCACTGGGTCAGCCCGTCCGCCAGCGGGCCGCCGATCGCGAACCCGATGAACCCGGACGCGTGCTGGCGTCCCGCCGGATTGTCGGGCGAACCCGACCACAGGTGCCAGAGCCCGAGCACGGGAAGGGTGATCATCGCCGCGCCGAGAATCAGCCGGGGCCTGGCGTCGGGGTCGGGCTCGGTGCGCATCAGCGTCACCGCGATCGCGATCAGGGCCACGGGGAGCACGACGACCGCCGAGCCGACCAGCACCCGCACGAAGGTGTCGATCCAGCCGCCGACCGGTCGGGCCGCGTCGAACCAGGAGCTCGCCACGACGATGACCGCGATGCCGAGCAGCGCCAGGGCGATTCCGTCGCGGCGGTGGCCGGGATCGATGTCGCGCGCGCGTCCGACCGACCGCGCCGTCGACCCGGCGCCCCG
>DATEIG010000784.1:0-3717 GCA_035279185.1 Mycobacterium sp. | reverse complement strand
CATCACCCACAGCGTCAGTACCGTCGGCACCAGGAGCAGCAGCGCGCTGACGACCGTCCAGTTCCGGCCGCCGAACTTGGCGGGCGCCACGGTGTAGGGGATGCGCATCGCGGCGCCGACGAGCGTGGGCAGCGCCACCAGATAGAACTTCCCCGCCGGATCGATGTGGTAGGTGCTCTGCGGCATGAACAGGACCATCACCGACCAGATGGACCAGATCGAGAAGCCCACGTGCTCGGCGAAGATCGAGAACACCAGGTTGCGTTTCGCAACCTTGGCGCCGCCGCCCTCCCAGGCCTCGACGTCCTCGGCGTCCCAATGGGCGATGTTGCGGTTGCGGCTCAGCGTCTTCACGAGACCAAGGCTCACGCGAAGCCATTCCGCACCGATTGCCCAACCGTGACCGCGGCGTCAACACCCGCTCACTTCGGCGTCGTGGCCGCGTGCGCGACGGACGAAACGCCGCCGAAACAATGGTGACCTACGCCACGTCAGTCCTCATGCGGTTTGACGGCGAGCACCGGCTTCGGGCACTCCAGCAGCAGCTGCTGCGCAACGCTGCCGAGCAGCAGCTTGCCGACGGGATTGCGATGGCGGATACCGATCACCAGCAGGTCGGCGTCACCGCGCTCCATGGTCTTGAGCAGCTCCTCGGCGGCGTCGACCCCGACGGGCTGGGTCAGTTCGTAGCTGACCCCGCAGTCGGCCAGCCGCTCCTCGATGTCGTGCACCTCGGTCGGTTGGGCGAACCTGTCGTCGACGTAGGCGTCTCCCGCGGTCGAGTTGACCACGCGCAGCGAGGTCCCACGCAGTTTCGCCTCGGCGATCCCGTGTTCGAGGGCCGCGCGCCCGAACGCGTCAGCGCTGTATCCGACGACGATCATTTTTCCTCCCGCAGGCGGTCGTCGGTGACAGTCATGACTGTGCCGCCTTCTCTTGCATGTCACGGTCGTCCTCGACGACCAGCAGGGTCTCCTCGCTGCGGTGCATCAGCCGCAACACCAGCGGGATCACCAGCAGGATGATCATCAGAACGTAGGTGACGATCGCGACCGGCTCGGTGAACAAGCCGGACCAGTTTCCGTCCGCGAGCTGAAGCGACTGCCGCAGCTGCCGTTCGATCCGCGGCCCGAGGATGACACCGATGATCAACGGCAGCACAGGCAGCCCGAAGCGCCGCATCATCAACCCGAGCAACCCGAACACCAGCAGCAGCGCCAGGTCCAACGGCTGAACGTTCACCGCCAGCGCGCCGAGCGCGGCGAAGAACAGAATGCCGGCGTACAGGTAGGGGCGCGGCGTGCGTAACAGCTTGGCCCACAACGGAGCCAGCGGAAGGTTGAGGATCAGCAGCATCAGGTTGCCGATGAAGAGGCTCGCGATCAACGTCCAGATCAGCAGCGGCTCCTTCTCGAACAACGTCGGGCCCGGCTGGATGCCGTACGACACGAACGCGGTCAGCATCACCGCCGCAGTGGCATTCGTCGGCAGACCCAGCGACAGCATCGGCACCAATGTGCCTGCGGCGGAGGCGTTGTTGGCCGCCTCCGGCCCCGCGACGCCTTCGATCGCGCCCCTGCCGAACTCCTCTTTGTGCTTCGACAGCCGCTTCTCGGTGATGTAGGACAGGAACGTCGGCAGTTCCGCGCCGCCGGCAGGCAGCGCGCCGAAGGGGAAGCCGAAGGCGGTGCCGCGCAGCCACGGCTTCCACGACCGCTTCCAGTCACTGCGACCCATCCACGGCCTGCCGACCGGGATGACCTCGGCGGGACGCCTGCGCAGGTGAGCGGCGACCCAGAGAGCCTCGCCGACAGCGAAGATCGCGACCGCGATCACCACGATGTCGATTCCGTCGGACAGCTGCGGCAGCCCGAACGTGGCGCGCGGCTGCCCGGTCAGGAAGTCGATGCCGACGATCCCGATAGCGAGGCCAAGGAACAGTGAGATGGCACCGCGCAGCTTCGACGCGCCGAGCACCGCGGTGACCGCGACGAGCGCGAACAGCATGATCGCCAGATACGACGGGGCACCAAGCGTCACAGCGAATCTCGAGATCGGCGGGGCGAACATCGCCAGCAGCGCCGTGCCGATGGCGCCTGCGACGAACGAGCCGATCGCCGCCGTTGCAAGCGCTTGCGCGGCGCGGCCCGCCTTGGCCATCTTGTTGCCTTCGATGGCGGTGATGACCGACGACGACTCCCCCGGCGTGTTGAGCAGGATCGACGTCGTCGATCCGCCGTACATACCGCCGTAGAAGATGCCTGCGAACATGATGAACGCCGCGCTGGGGCTGACGTTGTAGGTCACGGGAAGCAGCAGTGCCACGGTCATGGCGGGACCGATGCCCGGCAACACGCCGACCGCGGTGCCCAGGAGCACCCCGATGACCGCGTACAGGAGGTTCATCGGTGTGGCGGCCTCGCCGAGGCCCTGAAGGAACCAGTCGAAATTGTTCATTTACAGGATCCCGTCCAAAATGCCTGCGGGCAGCGGGATTCCGAGCCCGGAGTAGAAGCCGTAGAAGCTGGCCAGCGCCAGCACGGCCCCGATGACGATGTTGCGGATGTAGTGGCGGCTGCCGAGGACGGTCGCCGCGCCTGCGAAGAACAGCGCGCTCGTGATCACCCAGCCGAGCGGGTTGACGAGCAGGATCAGCCCGATGAACAGCGCGACCAGCAGGCCCACGGTGCGCCAGTCCCCCGGCATGTTGGGGTCGACGTCCTCACCCGCGTCGGCCTCGCCGACCGAGCCGCGCGGTATCGCGATGGCGAGGATGACGGCAAGCACGATGAGGATCACTCCGACGGCGATCGGGACCAGCTTGGGGCCGACGGGATCCACCTTGGCGAAACCGGCCTCGAGCGTCACGGCGTCGTAGATCAGGAACGCGCCGACCAGGACGAGCACGACGCAGACCAGGTATTGCGCCTTGTCGACGGTTCTGGTGACCGTATTCTCTTGCGGCTCTTCTGTCATCGTCATAGCAGCCCCAAGTCGGTGAGCGTCGAGGAGACGCGCTGGTCTTGATCCTTGAGGAACTGTTCGAACTGCGCACCGGTCACGAACGCATCGGTCCAGCCGTTCTTCACCAGCGCCTCCTTCCATTGCTGCGTGCCGTGCATCTCTTCGAGAACATTGACCATGTCCTGTCTGGCGTCATCGGAAATCCCGGGCGGGGCAAGGACTCCGCGCCAGTTGGCGAAGGTGAGGTCGATACCCGACTCCTTCAGCGTCGGCGCGTCGATGCCCTCGACGCGCTGCTCGCTGGACACCGCGAGCACCCGTAGTTGGCCCGCCTCGATCTGGTCGGTCAGCTCACCGGGGCTGGAGGTGCCGACCGCGATCTTCTTGCCGAGCAACGCGGTCAGCAGATCACCGCCGCCGTCGTAGGTGATGAAGTTGACGGCCTTGGGGTCGACCCCGACCGCCTTTGCGGTCTCCATCGGGAACAGGTGGTCGGGTCCGCCCGGCGATGAGCCGCCGCCGATCGTGACCTTGGACGGGTCGGCCTTCCACGCCTTGACGAAGTCACCGATCGTCTTGAACGGCGAGTCGCTCGGCACGAAGAACGCCCCGGGATCCTCGATCAGCTTGGCGATCGCGGTCGCGTCGGACGCCTTGGCCTTCGACCCGTTGGTGTAGGTGGCGCCGACCACGCCCAACCCCATGGTCATCATGAGGTCGTCGTTGCCCTTCTCGTTCATCAGGCGCGCCATG